>JANNVN010000131.1:0-8391 GCA_031414435.1 Gemmatimonadaceae bacterium | reverse complement strand
CTCGTCTTCCGGCTGTGCGACGGGCACGTCTGTGACGTTGGCTATGAAGACTATCACTGAGCGGAGCACCATCATGGCGATGAAGAAGCCCTCGCATCCCGGCCGAGTCGTTCGCTCGATGTGTCTGGAGCCGCACGGCCTGACGGTAACGGCTGCAGCGGCGGGGCTCGGCGTATCGCGTCAGGCGCTCAACAACCTCGTCAATCAGAAGGCTGCGGTGAGCGCGGAGATGGCCGTGCGGCTGGAAAAGGGGTTCGGGATCAAGGCGGAGGTGTGGCTGGCGATGCAGATGGCGTTTGATCTGGCAGCGGCGTACCGAGGGGCACGGACGATCCGGGTGAAGCGGTTTGGGGTCGCGGCGTAAGGACGGAGCGGGTTGAAGGACAGAAGCGGCACCTGCGTTTGACGCGGGTGCCGCTTTGTCGTGATACGGGGTGCGTGGAAATGGTGCGTGGTGGACCGGTTCCGGATGCGATGCTCACGACTGATCGGAAGGCTACGTCGCGCGAAAGGACGCGATTGGCCTTGCCAGCTGTACACCAGTCAGGGTACACTCCGGAGGTTCGTCGTGGGCTTCACCGACGTGAAGCATCTGGTGCTCGCCTGTCTCGATGCCGGCGCATTCGCTTTTGCGATTCGGGAGCAGATGTCCGAGAAGAACCTGCTCGCTACGGGTGCCGTGACGGTCGGGCAGGTCAGGCGCATGATCGGGCGGTGCACCGGGCTACAGTACAAGGCGCTGCCGATGACGGAGGATCCGAGTACGCTCAAGCACGAGTTGCGGCCCGTCGTTGACGGTAGGCAGTGGTTCATCCGCTTCTATTTCGTGAAGAGTCCTGATGATGTGGTGATGTTCATCAGCGTTCACCCAAGTACGCACTGGCGCTCACAGCGTCGTTCCCTGTGATTGGCGAGGACACGTAGATGGCGACACGGACAAACAAGACGGCTGCGCTGCGCACAACGCCAGCCTCACCGCGTGCTGCGCCACGCGCCATGCCGATCCGGTTTCTCAGGGCCGGCGACACGGGGCGTGCGATCTGTCCGCATTGCAAGGCGATGCGGGGCTTGGTGTATCAGTACCGCCCGGTGTATCTGACGAAAACGAAGGTGACGGTTCCGAACGTGCTGGTTGGTGCCTGCCAGGAATGCGACCGGACGATCGTGCTCCCCGCACAGTCTACGCCGCGGATCAAGGAGGCGCGCGAGCGAGTGGTGCGGGAGCAGAATGCGCGGATTCCGCTCGAGCTGGAGGATCGGCTCAACATCATGGCGCATTCGCTCGACATACGGCCGGAGCCATTCAAGGGTGCGCTCTGCCGGTACGTGCTGGACCGTGTCGTGCGCGACGCACGATTTGCGGATCGCGTGTGGGCGCTGGCGGTCAGTGCCGAGGCGAAAGGGACGCCCGGAGGTCGGGTGAAGTTCCGCGCGGATGTGGGGCTGCCGAAGGCGGCGAAGGCGGCGGCGGCCGCGGCGGGGATTGGCGACCTCTCGGCGATTCTGCGCGGGGCAATTCTGGCGGTGGACGTCATGCGGCGGGAGCCACGGGAGCGCGCGGCGATGGAGCATGACCTGCGGGTGCTGGCGGCGGGGAGCGGGGCGTAACAGATCGCAAGGCGTGTACCCCTTGAGTGTTGCGCGTGACCTGGTGCACGTCTCCAACATATGGCACCTTCAGCGTTGAATTCACACCTGAGTGCTGATGACCGACGAACCGATCCGCTACGGCTGGCAATCCGACTTTACGGACTTCACGGAGACGCCGCCGAGCGTCATCCGCGAGCGCCTCGCGGCGTTTGTCACCAATGCAACAAAGGAGCAGCATCGCGCGTGGGCCGATTCGATCCCTCCACTACAGGGCGAAGTCGGCAAGTCGATCGTCACGAACGAGCTGGCTCGCGATTACTCGGCGATTCTCGAATACATGCTACCGATGGAGTCGCGTCGACCAGACGTCATTCTGCTGGTCGGCGGCAGCGTGATGATCGTCGAACTCAAGGGGAAGACATACCCATCGCAGGCCGACCTCGATCAGGTAGCAGCGTACGCACGCGACCTGCGGAACTACCACCGCGAGTGCGCGGGACGCGAGGTGCACCCCGTACTCGTGCCGACGCGTGCCCACGGCGATCTCGGGATGCGGGACGGCGTCCGCATTGCCGGACCAGACGCGATTCATGCGCTGGTCGCCAGCCTCACGGCTCCCGAGCCGCGGCCACGGATCTCCCGGGAGGCCTTTCTCTCGGACTCCGCGTACTGCCCGCTGCCAACACTCGTGCAGGCAGCCCGTGAGCTGATGTTCTCCGGAACGCTTCGTACGATCGATCGGGCACGTGCCGCAACACAACCTGCGCTCGACGAAATCAGCCGTATCGTCCATCAGGCGCATCTCACGGGGTCACGACATCTCATCCTCCTCACCGGGGTTCCTGGCGCTGGCAAGACCCTGGTCGGGCTGCAGACGGTGCACGCCCGCTATCTCGATGATCTCGCGGTCGCACGTGACGACGGCAAACCGACGACACCTGCGGTGTTCCTGAGCGGCAACGGGCCGCTTGTCGAGGTGCTGCAGTACGAGATGCGCTCGAGTGGTGGAGATGGAAAGACGTTCGTACGAGGCGTCAAGGAGTACGTGAAGCGCTACTCCGCGAAACGATCGCTGATTCCGCCGGAGCATGTTCTGGTGTTCGACGAGGCACAACGCGCCTATGACATCGCGAAGATGCGTGCGTCTCATGACAGTCCGGATGCACGATCGGAGCCCGAGGAGTTCATCAGCTTCGCCGATCGAATTCCGGAGTGGTGTGTGGTGATCGGCCTCATCGGATCAGGGCAGGAGATTCACGTGGGGGAAGAGGGCGGTGTCGGGCAGTGGCGTGACGCGGTGGAAGCATCGTCACAGTCGCGGGACTGGACCATGCATGCCCCGGATGCACTGGCGCCGGTATTCACCGGCTCCGCGGTCCCGTTCGAAGCCCGATCGACACTCAACCTCGACCAGGAGCTCCGCTTCCATCAGGTCAAGGATCTGCACGGCTTCGTTGCAGGGCTGCTCCGCGACGAGCGAGCGGCCGACCTCTCCATCCGCGCAGGACGACTCAATCGCGAAGGGCTGAACCTCCGTGTGACCCGTGATCTTGCGATCGCCAAGACCTACCTGCGTGAGCGCTACGCCGCCGATCCGCAGGCGCGCTTCGGGCTCATCGCGTCATCGAAAGACAAGTCGCTGCCGCGCTTCGGCGTGATGAACGACTTTCAGTCGACGAAGCGCGTGAAGTTCGGCCCATGGTACGGCGACTCCGAGAGTGCCTATGGGAGCCAGAGTTGCCGACTCATGGAAACGTGCGTGACCGAGTTCGGCGCGCAGGGGCTCGAGCTCGACGCGGCGTTGCTGGCGTGGGGCACGGACCTGCGTCGCAACAGCGGCCGATGGGACAACTCGCTCGCAGGCAAGTACAAGAAAGGGTCGAGCGTGAAGGACCCGTTCCAGCTGCGCATCAACGCATATCGCGTGCTCCTGACGCGTGGCCGCGACGCCACGATCGTCTTCGTTCCTCCGATCGAAGAGCTGGATGAGACGTTCGCCGATCTCGTGGACGCTGGCCTCACGCTTCTCACCTGACAGACTGCCCGGCGTGACCCCAGACCGAGGTTCTTCGCCAACCTGACACCGCGCGAGGACTCGATTCGACGGCCGCTTGACAGGTTCACGCGCGTACCGTTACATCTTGTAGCATGACATCACGTAACACAGCCCCCCGCCCCTCACTCAGCCCTCTCGAAGCCGAGTGCATGGCCCTCTTCTGGGCCGGCGCCTCTCTTTCGGCCGAGTCCGTTCGGGAAGCCCTGCCGAAGAAGCTCCACGAGTCCACCGTCCGCACACTCCTGCGGCGGATCATGGAAAAGGGCTACCTCACCCATGTCGTCGACGGCCGCACCTACGTCTACCGCGCCGCCGACGCCCCGGCCGCCGTGGCCGCCTCCGGTCTTCGGCGATTGGCGCAGCAGCTCTATCAGGGGTCCATCGCCGACCTACTCGTCGGCCTCGTGGACAGCAAGGAAATCGACGACGCCGAGCTCGACGCCTTGTACGCACGTATCCAGGCCGCACGATCACCCGCAGCAGGAGAAACAACCACGTGACCGCAGCCACGGCAGTCGAATGGGGAATCCGCGGCGCCATCCCCGCACTGATCGTGAGCATCGTTGTGCTCGCGCTGCGCGTCCGCGACCAGACGCTCGAACGGCGACTCTGGCGCTCGGCGCTCGTCTTCGCCTGCGCGGTCCCGCTACTCACGCTCGTAACCGCGGTCGGATCCGAGCTGGCCTCGGCGTTCATCGCCCGACGCGTCACAATGCCGGGCCTCCCGGCACTCACCACTGCCGCGCAGAACTTCATGGCGACGGGTGATGTGATCACAATGACCGTTGCGACTCGTGCGATGACTGCGGGGCTGCTTGTCTGGTGCACAGTGTCGCTGCTGCTCCTGCTCCGCATCGCCGTCGGTGCCGTCGCCTCGTGGCACATGGTTCGCACCAGCCAACCTGCGCCGCTCGCGCTTTCGCCGCACGCGCAGGTGCGCATGAGCGACGCTATCAGCGAACCGGCGACGGTCGGCTCGACAGTCCTGCTCCCCATTCCCGTCATCGGGTGGAACGTTTCCGATCGCGACGCCGTGCTTGCGCACGAGCTGAATCACGTCGCGTCACGTGACTTCTGGTGGCAGTTCGCTGCGCGCACGTATGCGGCCATCTACTGGTGGAGCCCAGCGTCATGGCTGATCACCGCCCGGCTGCGGCATCTGGCCGAGCAGCTCAGCGACTCGGCGGCACTCACAGTGCTTCCTGACGCGAAGGCGTATGCCACACTGCTCGTCACCGTCGCCGCCGGAACACAGCGCCGGCTCGGCATTCACCGTCACACACTCGAGGTAGCCATGGCCCGCCCAAGCATGCTCCGCACCCGTATCGACGCCGTGATTCGCGGTTTGCACTCCGTGCCGCTTACCGGTGCGCGCCGTCGACTGGCACTGGGGGCTCCGCTCATCGCCGCCGCGCTCATGGTGCTGCCGACGATGACGAAAGCCGACGAGGTGACGATCCGCCTGGTAGCGACGAAAGCGATCGACGCCGATGCCGAGCGATTGATTGCAGCATCCCCCAACCCCGACAGCGTCCGCAAGGCGTTCCAGACCGCGCGCGTCACCCACACAGCGCGCTGGTTCGTTCTGAATCCTGACGGCAGCCGAGGGGCCACGGGTGAGACACCTTCGGCGTTCACGTTGCCCGTGATCGTGCCCTTCTCGGTCACGTACTGCTCCGCCGACTTCGCCACCGAGTTTCGCGTGGAGTACAAGTTCCGGTATGGCAGCGGCGCTGCCACGCAGAAGGGCTGTGTGCGGATTTTCCACGACCAGAGAGGCTTCGGGTCAGTTGGGGTGGCGGCGCCGCGCGGGCGGTGATCGATCGATGCGGAGCCGTAGGATCGTAGATCCGGTGACAGTGCACTCATCTCGACAGCGTGATGAGTGCACTGTCACCGGAAATGCTCAGACTATGCGCGAGCTCGCCACGCAGATCGCTTCGACGCGCGACAGGAATCTCTGCAGATCTGTGCCGCTGATCTCATCGAGCGTCATGGCTTGCGCGATCTTTCGATTGTTTCGCTTCACGTCAAATCCGATCTGATCAGCTAGCTTTGTCGCAGGGTCTATTGCCACAAATGATCGGTCAATCTGATTGTTGAATACTTCTCGCAATGAACGGACCGAGAAGTAGTTCTCAATCGCATAGCGTTCGAGTCGAAAGACCTCGATCCCATGCTCGTTGCAACGAGCCTCGAAATCTCTTCGAACCTTCCCACTCCCAGGATCTTGGTCAATCAGCGCTACAACCTTAAATGATTGCGCAATTACCGAGAGGTCCAGTTGACCCATGATATCACCGCCGAGCGGCCAGAAGCGCACTGCGAATCGATCAGGAATCCCGATCTTGGCAAGGAAGACCTCAAGAACTGGAGTGTCAGAAGGGCCTTCGACAAGAATTACGAGGTCTGAAACCAAGTTCTCGGCGACTGAGTAGCCCAAGTCATGAAGAATCGCAGCGCGGCTCGTTGCATCCGTAACGATGACCTCGCCGTTGAACGCAGTGAAGAAGACTTTTTCAACGTGGGTACTGTTCACAAACACATTCGAGTGAGTCGTCAAGAAGAATTGCTTGTCGCGGGCGTTCTGCATGACTGAGAGAAGCCTGCGCTGCATCTCCGGATGCAGATGACTCTCTGGTTCTTCGATACAGAGAATCGCGTCGCTAGGTTCAAGTATGTGGTAGAGCAGTATCAGCAAGTCTTGACATCCGAGCCCGCAGTCAGCGGCCTTTACCCAGTCACCATCGGGGTGTCGAAAATACAAGACGAGACTTGTGTTCGGGAGCATCACGATGTTAAAGGTGTACCCCTCCGTAATTGTGCTGAAAGCGGCGTAAATCCTGCGGAAGGTGTAATTGTCAATGCTCTTCTCTGACTCGTTCTTCGCCCGGAACAAGAAGTTGAGCAGGCCGCTTCCATCAGGATAGACGAGTGCGCCACCAGTTACGGCTTGCTCAAGCTCTAGAGCGCGCTTCGCGGGTACTTGAATAGGTTCTCGAGTAGTCTTGAGTTCCTCCTGAACCCAAGAAGAGAGAATTTCTTTGCCAAACGGGCTTTCGGCTAGTGAACTGCTTGCCACTCGCTCCGCGACTCGATCGACGAAGCCCGAGCCGTCTTCAAAGAGCAGCTGCGGCGGAGTCAACTCTTGCTTCAAGATCCTCCGATACTCACGTTGCGCGGGCTCGTTCGCAGATTCGTGCCAAGACATTCTTTCTTCAGTTGCCGATGCGATGCGCTCTGCGTCATCCGGGCCAAGCAATTGAGCACTCGAGCGGTATGTGGGCAACGCAATGGCGGCGAGCACAGTCGATTTTCCGGAGTTGTTTCGCCCGCAAATGGCATTGATGTGGCCAAGATCAGGCAGTTCACAAGCCTTCAGGGCTCGATAGCCTGCAAGTCGTAGGTGCTTAAACACGGCGCGAAACTTTGGGAGGAGTAGTACAGGCGATAACTGAGCAATGGGTCCACCTCAGCGCCTCTCGATGGTTCCTGGCGGCAGCACTGGGTGGTATGGATTCAGAGCCCTTGTGCATGAGTTCTCGGGAACGAGCGTGCGAGTTGGTCTGAAGCATCCGTCGATTCTGGAAGAACGAGGTCCGCTTTCGAATGTGTTGACAGAACCCCGAGACGTGTGAGTCGTAACAGCTTCGCGGCGGATGCTGTGAACGGCGCGATCACAACGGCGGGTATATGCTCGCGGCTGAGCAATGCTCGTACCGTCCGCATCAACCCCGAACTATCCCCAACCTCCATCGACACCACCTGCCCATCCGTATCGAACACGGGCAGACACCCGCCTCCATCCGACGATACAGTAACGCGGTCAAGAGGCGCCCCCGACTCCCAGTACATCTCCAACGCATCTGCCGCCGAGTACGCGTCTTCGCCTTCAGCAACAGGAAAGTCCGTAATGTCGATGTAACACCCAAACTCCTTCACCAACGCAATCGCCTCATGCATCAACCCCTTCCGCCGATTCACATGCGTCGGATTGAACACGCGAGCGGGTATCTCCGAGACGGAAAGCGCTTCACGAATCAGCTCCAACCCACGCGGCCCATCCCCCACGTGCAAATGCAGGATTCCGGCTTTGCCAGTCATCAACCCAGCCACGTGCGCGTCTGCAGCAATCCGTAACAGTTCCTGGAGAGTCGGCTGCGACGATCGATGATCCGAGATCGCGACCTCGCCCACCCCGATGATGCAATCGACGTTCACGATGTCCGACCGCACTGACCCCGTGAGCGTCGTCAGCGGCAGATGGTACCCGCCCGTGTGACAGTACGCGTTGATCCCCTGCGCCCGCAGCGCACGGACACCCGCCACCAGCTCCGCCGTGCTCCGCGTCACGTCATCGGTGCCGAGCACCCCGACGACTGTGGTCACCCCAGCCGCTCGATACGATTCCGCCGTGGGAGCAGGGACCTTCGACGCCGGTCCCGCCTCGCCACCACCACCGGTGATATGGCAGTGCCCGTCGATCAACCCCGGGATCACCCGACGCCCCTCGAGGTCGATCTCCTCCACCCCCAGGTACTTCGGAAACGACGGCCGCTCCGTCCCGATATAGAGAATCGTCCCGCCACCAATCAGAATGTGCTGGTGGCCCAGGTGCTCCGGCGCGTACACATCGCCGTTGAGCAGCAGTGTCATCCCACTCGGTGTCCCGCTGGTCGTCTTCATGGGTCCAAGCCTACCGTGCTTCCGCCTGCGGCACCACTGGCGGGCTGCGTTCAGTGTTG
>JANNVN010000130.1:0-12838 GCA_031414435.1 Gemmatimonadaceae bacterium | reverse complement strand
GAAGCGCTCGCCGCGTCGAGTCCGGGCTTCGTCAGCAGCGACGCCTTACTTGGCCGCGTCTGGCCTGACACGCACATCGGTCCAGACGCACTCAAGCAGCGAGTGCGCCTGTTGCGCGTCTCACTCACAGATGCGGGTTATGACGCCAGACTTCTGGATGGCGTACGAGGGGAGGGGTATGCACTCCGCGCGCGACTGATGGACGCGCCGCCGGCGATGGCCGAGGCTCGTGCCCCGGTGCTGGCCCCGGCTCCTGCCCCGGTGCTGGCCCCGGTGTTGGCCGACCGACTCGGGGGCACGTCCTCAGGCGACCGCAACTCAACGGTCGCAGCGGTGCGCCGCGTGGTACCGGCCGCGCTGATCCTCCTTGTCATCGCAGCGGTAGTGACGCTTGCGTACCGCAGCGGCACCGAACGGCCGAGCGCGACGTCGGCAGTATCCGCGTTGGGTCCGGCGCCGGTGCGCCTTGGCATCGCCGCGCACCCGAACGACACTGTGGCGGCACAGTTGATGGACTTGCTCGGCAGCACACCGAACCTCCTGCTGGTGCCGGTGGTGCCGCCCGTCGCCGCTTCTGGCGCAGACGGATGCCGAGAAACCGACCTGATACATCTCTGCCTGAGCGCGAACCCAACTGCCGACGGGTACACCCTGACCGTCACGCAGCGTCGGACTGGTGCGATGATCAATCGTGAGACGCTCGATCCGTCGCGGGCGTCGATCGCGCTTGCCGCACTCAGGATCGCGCAGTTTGCCACGCCTGCTGTCCTTCGATGGCTTGGCGGCAGTGGTCAAGGCGACGTCGCGTTCGATCACTTCCGCAGTGCAGTGCGCGCGTTGCAACAGTGTGATACGGTCTTTCGGTCTGAGTCGCTCGCTGATTTGCGCCTGACAGCAGCGCAATCTCCGAACTTCCTCCCTGCGCGTGCGTTGCTTGCCGCGCTCTCGGTGGACGCTGCCGAGGCGGCCAATGACACTGGGGAGATCACCCGCGCGACGACGGAGGCATCCGCGGTTCTGACTCGGATGCCCGATCTTCCGCTGGCACATCTGGCGATCGCACGCGGCGCAGCGCTCAGGGGGGACACGGTTGCTGGGCGTGTCGGAATGACGCGAGCGGTTCGATTGCTTCCGCTACTAAAGCGGTTCTACGACGAATCGGCAAGACCGCGCGCGCCACGGCGCTGTGCCGGCCAAGCGTCACAGTGAGGGATTGGCGAGTAGAGCCGTCCGAACCCTCCCGGAGTGGGCGGTCGCACGCACAAACGAGGGTGGTACCGCCGCCGATGCCGAAGCGGTTCCGGCGTTGCGAGGCAGGCGGACTGTAACTGTGCCTCCCGGGGTCGGCGCAGCGCCCGCATTGAGGTCGTACGCCGTACGTTTCACAAATGACCACTCCCACCGGAACCACCGAACACCGCGCCGCAGGTGCCGCGCGCGCCGCCGTGCAGATCGCGATCGTGATCGTCACCGATAGCCGCACCGTCGAGACCGACGAATCAGGCCCGTTGGCGCGACGCCTGATCACCGAGGCGGGCCACAATGTCAGCGACTTCGCGCTGTTGCCGAACGATGAGCTGCGAACGCGCGCACATGTGACAGCACTGCTCTCGCGCGATGATGTCGACGTCGTGGTGCTCAGCGGCGGTACAGGCCTCGGCTCGAAGGACCGCACGGTCGAAGCTGTACGCCCGCTGATCGAGAAAGAGTTGCCTGGCTTCGGGGAACTCTTTCGGATGATCAGCTATCAGGAGCAGATCGGCACTGCTGCCATCCTCACCCGCGCGTTGGCTGGAGGCGTGAACGGCAAGCTGATCGTCTCGCTTCCCGGTTCCAAGGCGGCCGTCGATCTGGCGCTGACGAAGGTGCTGCTGCCTGAACTGAAGCACGTGCTGCACGAGTTGCGGCGCTGAGGCGCGGCCAAGCAGACTGCAACTGCTTCAACGCAAAGGGGCAAAGGGGCAAAGGCGCCAAGGCGCAAAGGAACTGCAAAGGAACTGCAAAGGAACTGCAAAGGAACTGCAAAGGGACTGCAAAGGGACTGCAAAGGGACTGCAAGGCTGTGAATGGGGCGTCGGAGTCGAACGCCCGTCTGCTGTTCCAGTGTCCAGGCAGTTCCTTTGCGCCTTTGCGTCCTTGCACCCTTTGCGTTAAGCCGTTCAAGAAGCTTCGCTGTGCAAGGACCTTCGGATCGCGCAGCGAGGCGTGCGTGACGATCAGCCGTCCAGCGCCGCCACCCGTTTCTCCGCTTTCAGCAGCCAGAACACCGTCAAGCCGCCGCAAAGCGTGAGCGCGAAGACGGCGCCGCGCAGGAACCGCCACCAGTTGAGCGGTTCGTGATAGGCAATCGTTCGCGCATACCAGTACATCGCCGGTGCCAGCGCCAGTGCGATCACCATGGTCAGCATACCTGCCGAGAGCAGGAACAGAATCCCCTGCCACGTCACCGTCTGGTTGACCGCCGTCTCGGCATCGAACCGCGGTGAGATCGATCCGATGTACAGCGCCAACGCCGCCTGCGCGAACATGAGCGAAGCCACTGCCGCCATCGACAGCGCCATCACGATCGGTGCAGTTCCAAGCAGCAGTGACGTGAGCCCGACGATGCCGACGGCAACGATCGCCAGCGGACCGGTGGCAGCCCAGTACTTCGCAAAGATGATGTCGCGGATCTGCACCGGCGCCGCCCGCAGCAGCCACCACATCGTGCCTTCGGCGGCAATCGTCGGCAGCACCAGTCGCGAGGTGACCGCGGCCAGCACCATGCCGGCCAGCCCGACGTTCACCACCGGCAGGATGCTGGTGACGAGTTGCGGCATCGCGCCACCGCCCGTGGGCAGCACACTGACGCCCACGACATAGACCAGCACCAGCGGGATGAGCAGCACGAACTGCGACCAGAGTGCTGCATCGCGGCCGAGCAGGCGCATTTCCTTCAGCAGCAATTCGCGGCGTGCGGGACGCAGTCCGGCGAGCAGCAGATGAAAGGGCTTCATCAGCACCGAGGGCGGGTGATCGCTTCGGCCCGCCGAACGAACCGCGGAGATGCCCCGCGAATAGAGCAGACGGAAACTGCCATAGGCCGCTGACAGCGCCACTGCCGCCAGCAACCAGAGCCAGGCGAGTGGCTGCGGATCCCAGAACCCGTCAAGCCAGTTTTTGAGCACACGCGCCGCCCATTCCGTCGGCAACCATGGCGACAGCGGCACATCGAGCATCTTCACCACTTCGCCGATGGCCTTGGTACCGAGCTGCGTGAGCTGCGCCGGTTCCACACGGTTCATCACATAGATGGCGCCGACGCAGAGTCCGACGCCGATCACGCGAAAGGTGAACTGCGCACGTGTCGGTGGCACGAACGCGAGCAGGATATACACGGCAATACAGCCGAGCGAGGTCGCGGTGAGCCAGAGCGGCAGCCATGCCGCCAGGGCGACCAATGGCCAGAGCACGCCGCCTCCGAATGCAAGCCCATAGCCCGCCAGCAACGGCACGACCAGCAGCAGCGCGATGGCGCCGCCCTCGGCCACCACCTGCAGGAAGCGTGATGTGAAGAACGTCAGCGCAGGAATCGGCGCCGACGCCAGCAGTTCGAGGTCTTTCGACAGGAAGAACGCCGGCAGTGCCGTCACGATGCAGCTCAGAATGAGCACCGAGCCGATGCTCAGCAGCGACATCGCCAGCACGCGACCGGCGATTGCGGTGCCGATAGAGTCAACCTGCATCAGGTAGTTCAGCACCAGCAGCACGATCACCGTCCCACCGGCCCACGTCACACCGAGCGCCGTCAGTATCCCGAGCGGTCCAACTGCCCCCTGCACCTTGCGCTGCCGCCAGAGCGGCTTGATCAGCGTACCGAGCGTGACCGAACGAAAGAGTGACGGTGCAATCGCGGGCTCCGGTGCTGCGATGAACTCAGGCACTCAGCACCTCGGTCACGTCGCGCGCGGCCGATTCACCGGTCAGGTGCAGGAAGAGCTGTTCGAGCGGCGCATCGGGCATGCGCAGCCAGGTACGAAGCTCCGGTACGGTGCCGGACGCCACCAGCTTACCGCGCTTCATGATGCCGATGCGATCGCAGGTTCCTTCGACCGTTTCGAGTGTGTGCGTTGACATCAGAACTGAGTTGCCGCGTGCGGCGTACGCACGCAGCAGGTCCTTCAGCACCCGCGCACCGCGTGGGTCGAGACCCACCAGCGGCTCGTCGACCATCAGCACCTTCGGGCGGTGCAACACGGCGGCAGACAACAGGAGCTTCTGTCGCATGCCGTGACTGTACTGCTCCACCAGCTCGTGCTGCCACGACGTGAGTTCGAACAATTCCAGCAATTCGGCGGCCCGTGCTTCGACCGCCTTCCACTGCAACCCGTAAAGAGATGCGGAGAAGCGCAGGAACTCGGAGCCGGTGAGCTTGTCGTAGACGTACGGGCGGTCGGGCACGAAGGCGAGATGTCGCTTGGCGTCGACCGCATTGGTTCGCATGTCGATGCCAGCCACGCGCACCAGGCCGGCGTCGGCGCGCAGAATGCCGGCCAGCATCTTGAGCGTGGTCGTCTTCCCGGCGCCGTTCGCACCGAGAAAGCCGAAGACCTCACCGGCTTGGACCGTGAGGTCCAGCCCTTCGACGGCGGTGAAGTCGCCATACCGCTTGGTGACGCCCTGCAGTTCGATCATTGTCCCCGCTCGGATGGGATGGGTGGCTGGCAGCACTGGGTGCCCCCGCCATGTACGGAAAGACGGCTCAGATCACGTCCCGGTCACTTTCGACAACCGTTTGCCCCCCGCCCGCGGACGGCCCCCGCCGTCCCGTCTGACCGGCCGGGTTGAATGCGCTGCCGGTATGGGCGACCTTCCCATGCTTATGGCAGAAGACTCACTGATCATCCGTGGCGCCCGGGAGCACAACCTCCGGAACATCGACGTCACGATCCCGCGGAACAAGCTGACGGTCATTACCGGCCTGTCAGGTTCCGGCAAATCGTCACTCGCCTTCGATACGATCTACGCCGAGGGGCAGCGGCGGTACGTCGAGAGTCTCTCGGCGTACGCCAGGCAGTTCCTCGGACTGATGGAGAAGCCGGACGTCGACTCGATCGAGGGGCTGAGCCCGGCGATCTCGATCGAACAAAAGACGGCCGGCCACAACCCCCGGTCAACCGTCGGTACCGTCACCGAGGTCTACGACTACCTCCGGCTGCTCTGGGCGCGCGCAGGCGTACCGCACTGTCCGAACTGCAGCCGCCCCGTTCAGCGGCAGAGCGCGGCACAGATCACTGACGTGGTGCTCCTCGGCCATCCCGGGACGAAACTCGAGGTGCTCGCACCGCTGGTGCGCGGACGAAAAGGAGAGTTCCGGGAGCTCTTCGAGGCCGCCCGCAAGCAGGGCTTCGTGCGGGCGTGGGTGGACGGTGACGTGATCGAGCTCGCCGATCCGCCGAAGCTGAATCGCCGCATGAACCACGATGTGAGCGTGATCGTGGATCGGCTCGTGCTGAAGGCGGATGATCGTGGCCGGCTCGCCGACTCGATCGAGACTGCGCTCAAGCTGGCCGACGGCATGGTCGAAGTGGTGTCGCTGGTGAGCGGCGCGCGCGAAAGTGCGATGTTCAGCGAGCGATATGGCTGCCCGCACTGCGGCATCTCGCTGCCCGAAATGGAGCCACGCCACTTCTCGTTCAACTCGCCCTTCGGCGCCTGTCCCACGTGCAGTGGACTCGGCGTGAAGCGGATGGTGAACGAGGAGCTGGTCCTTGGCGATCCGTCGCTGACGCTGCTCGAAGGAGTGGTGTTGCCGTGGGGTGAGCCGGACGGCTACCTGCGCAAGGTGATCCTGCCCGGCCTGGCCGAGGCTCTGCAGTTCGACCTGAAGACCCCGTGGGGGGAACTGCCGCAGTATGTGCGTCATGCGCTGCTGCACGGGCTGGACTCGCTCGCTGCGCCTGCTGCGGCGGTGGCTGCAGTGCACAAGGCGGCGAAGAAGTCGGCCGCGAAGAAGGCCGCCAGCAAGCCGGTCGCCAAGGTGGCCGCGAAGGCTGCTGCGAAGCCGCTGCTCAAGTGGGACGGCATTCTGGCGACCATCCAGCGCCGCTTCGACGAAACCGACAGCGATTCGATTCGCACGGAACTCGAGGCGTTCATGCTGGCCACGCCCTGCCCGAGTTGTCATGGAACGCGGCTCAAGCCTGAGTCGCTCGCAGTCACGATCGAGCGTCGGAATCTCGGCGAGGTCGTGGCGATGTCGGTGTCGGAGTCGCTGGCGTTCTTCCGCGGGGTGCCGGTGCGCGCGCCCGGCAAGCCAAACGGGCTCGATGCGGAGATCGCCGGGCCGATCCTGAAGGAAGTGACCGAGCGGCTCGGCTTTCTGGTGGACGTCGGCCTGGACTACCTGACGATGAACCGCAGCGCGGAGAGCCTGAGCGGTGGCGAGGCGCAGCGCATCCGACTGGCGACGCAGATCGGGTCGAAGCTGTGCGGTGTGTTGTACATCCTCGACGAGCCGAGCATCGGGCTGCACTCGCGGGACAACGAGCGGCTGCTGCACACGCTCACGCAGCTGCGCGATCTGGGCAACACGGTCATCGTCGTCGAACATGATGAAGAGACGATGCGCCTGGCCGATCACGTGCTCGACATGGGGCCCGGGGCGGGGAAGCATGGCGGGATGCTGATTGCCGAGGGCACGATCGATGACATTCGCAACACGAAGGGGTCGTTGACGGGTGAGTATCTCTCCGGCAAGCGGAGCGTACCGATTCCCGCCGTGCGACGGCCGGTCGATCCGTCGCGCACTCTGAAGATCACGAACGCGCGCGAACACAACCTGCGCGGCATCGACGTTGAGATTCCGCTTGGCATGTTCGTGGCGGTCACCGGCGTGTCAGGGTCCGGCAAATCGACACTGGTGACGGACATCCTGCAGCGCGCGCTGTCGCGGCATTTCTTCCGTGCGCGCGTGATTCCCGGAATGCACGATCGGATCACCGGTATTCAGCATCTCGACAAACTGATCGACATCGACCAGAGTCCGATCGGCCGTACGCCGCGGTCCAACCCGGCGACTTACACCGGGCTGTTCACACCGATCCGCGACCTTTTTGCCGAGATGCCGGAAGCGAAAATCCGCGGTTACGGGCCGGGACGCTTCAGCTTCAACGTGAAGGGTGGGCGTTGCGAAGCGTGTCAGGGCGACGGGCTGGTGAAGATCGAGATGCACTTTCTTCCTGATGTGTTCGTGCCATGTGATGTGTGCAAGGGGAAGCGGTTCAATCGCGAAACGCTGGAAGTGCGTTTCCGCGGCATGAGCATCGCCGATGTGCTCGATCTGACGGTGGAAGACGCGGTGACGGTGTTCGAGAATCAGCCGCGCATTGCCCAGAAGCTGATCACGCTGGCCGATGTCGGACTCGGCTACGTGCACCTCGGCCAGAGTGCGACGACGCTCTCAGGTGGCGAGGCGCAGCGCGTGAAGCTGGCCACCGAGTTGAGCAAGCGCGACACCGGCCGGACGCTTTACATCCTCGATGAGCCCACCACTGGGCTGCATTTCGAGGATGTGCGGGTGTTGCTCGAGGTGCTGCACAAGCTGGTGGACAAGGGCAACACGGTGCTGGTGATCGAGCACAATCTGGATGTGATCAAGACGGCGGACTGGATCGTGGATCTGGGGCCGGACGGTGGTGTGGGTGGCGGGCAGTTGGTGGCCAGTGGGACGCCGGAGCAGGTGGCGGCGGAGCCGAAGAGCTACACTGGGCAGTTCCTGGGGACGATTCTGAAGGGGTCGGCGGCCAGGAATGTGGCGGGAACGGCGAGCTCGTCTGGAGCGCAAGTCAAAGGGAGGAAAGCAGTTATAGCGTGACGTGTGAAATCATCCACGGCGTGGATGATTTCCATCGATACAATGGATGGATTACCCTGCGTGTGGCATCGCGCTAGCCCGTTGGCGCCCGCGCGGTCATCGGTGTGTATTCCATCCAGCGTGTGGATGATTATCATCCACTTCATGGATGATTTGCCAGGCCCACTTCCGCGCCTTCTGACGCCAGTGCTGTCCGATCACTTTCGCGTGATGCCGGCCGTTGTGCTGACCGGCGCTCGGCAGACGGGCAAGAGCCTCATGGCAGAACGGTTGACGCCCGGCCCGCGACTGTACCGCTCGTTGGACAGTTTTGATGTCGCAGAAATGGCGGACCGCAATCCGATGGCGCTGGTCAGCGGCGAGATGCCGATGACGATCGACGAAGTACAGCGCGCACCAGATCTGCTCTTGGCCATCAAGCGCGCGATCGACCTCGACCGGGTACCGGGACGTTTCCTCATCACCGGTTCGGCGAACCTGTTGTTGATGCAGCGCGTGTCAGAGTCGCTGGCCGGCCGGGCGAGCTATCTGACGCTGTGGCCGATGACGCGCGGCGAGACGGTCGGCCGAGGCGACTGCGGGCTGTGGCAGCAACTGCTCGACGCCCGCGAGAAGGAGTGGCCCGACATCGTGCAGGCGAGCACACGGACGCGGATAGATTGGCGCCTGCGCGCGCAGCACGGCGGGTTCCCGACGCCGGCGTTGGCGTTGCGAACCGATGCCGATCGTGCGCTCTGGTTTGAGGGCTATGTGCGAACATATCTGGAGCGCGATCTGCAGGCGCTCTCCGCCATCGACGCGTTGCCTGACTTTCGTCGGTTGATGCGGGCGGTGTGTCTGCGACTGGGGCAGCAGCTCAATCAGACGGACCTTGGCCGGGATGTCGCACTGCCCCAGTCCACGGTACATCGCTACCTCAACCTGATGGAAGCGTCGTACATGCTCGTGCGCGTCCCGGCGTACTCCGTGAACCGCACCAAGCGGTTGGTGAAGTCTCCGAAGTTGTATTGGTCTGACACGGCGCTTGCCATGCACATCGCCGGATCAGTCGTTCCGGATGGACCGCACCTCGAGAACGTCATCCTTGGCGACCTGCTGGCCTGGCGAGAGACGCAGTTGCATCGTCCCGAAATTCTCTATTGGCGCACGGCGCGCGGCGAAGAAGTTGACTTTGTGCTCGAGGTCGGGGCGCAGTTGGTGCCGATCGAAGTCAAAGCCACATCCCGGCCCAATCTGCGGGACACAGCGAACATCCGAGTGTTCCGCGAGGAATATGGCGCACAGGCTCGCGCGGGTTTGCTGCTGCACACCGGTGAGCAGATCGAGTGGCTGACACCAGATGTGCTGGCGGTGCCGTGGTGGCGGGTGTTGTGAGCGGGACCGAACATCTGTTACGGCGTGCCATCGCCGACAAGTTCGAGCAGATGGCTCGCGGTGCACGTTCCGTCGTGCAGGAAGCGGCGACAGGGGAGGAAAAAGAGACGGATCTTCGGCAGCGGTCCAAGGCGTCCGATAACGAAGCTGTGATCGAGCCGAAACTCGCTGACAACGGCTACACGGTCGCAGAGCTCCGCCAGACAGTCAGGGTTCAGCTCGTGGGACGGTCATGGCCCTCGAAGCGCGACGGGTTGGGTGCCTGATGCTCACGTACTCAGGGCGGAAGCAGTGGTGGGAGCATCCTGAAAGCGGACTTTACAGGAGTTGTCGAACTGCTGTCCGCCGATGCTCGCGCAATAGAAGCGGAGTCAGCGGAAGCGATTCAACCGATCATCTCTGGCCTCGATCTGCGGCTCCCAACCGCGTAGACGCCAGTGCCCAACTGTGACAGCAAGGGGGAAGATCGTCTCGCCTGCACAACGCGTCGTCGCACGACACGACGTATACTCCCGCAGTTTACAGTCTACTCCCGCAGGTTACACACACCCTTGCTGTTCTTTGCGTCATTGCGGCTTTGCATCTTTGCGTTACGCAGTTTCTGTTGCCGTTGCCGTTGCCGTTGCCGTGACGCTCGTCCGCCTACACAGTCTTCGCCAGCATCGGCGCCAACAGCTGTTCCAACCGCACCCCTTCCGCTTCACCCTGAAAATTGAGCACCATGCGATGCCGGAGCACCGGCAACGCCATGTCGCGCAAATCATCAAGATCCGGCACCGCACGCCCCGCCAGCGCCGCACGCGCCTTGGCGCCGAGCACCAAATACTGCGACGCCCGCGGCCCCGCGCCCCAGCGCACGTACTTGTTCACTTCCGGCGACGCTTCATCACTCCCAGGTCGCGTACCACGCGCCAGCCGTACCGCATGCTGGATCAGCGTTGGCGGAGCAGGGAGACGACGCACCAGCTGCTGCATCTGCGTCAGTTCCGCTGCACCAAGTACCGCGCGCACGGGCCCCTGCGCGCCACCCGTCGTCGCCAGCACGATGCGCTCTTCTTCATCGCGCGTCGGATACCCGATCCGCAGTTCGACCATGAATCGGTCGAGCTGCGCTTCCGGCAGCGGGTACGTGCCTTCCTGCTCGATCGGATTCTGCGTCGCGAGTACGAAGTATGGACGCGGCAGCGCATGCGTCTGACCGCTCACCGTCACTTCCCGTTCCTGCATCGCCTGCAGCAGCGCGGCCTGCGTCTTCGGTGGCGCGCGATTGATTTCGTCGGCCAGCACGATGTTCGCGAACACCGGCCCTTGCACGAAGGTGAATACGCGACGACCGGTGGTGGCATCATCCTGCAGCAGTTCGGTGCCGGTGATGTCACTCGGCATCAGGTCCGGCGTGAACTGAATGCGATTGAAGCTCAGGTCGAGAGCCTGCGCGACCGTCTGCACGAGCAGTGTCTTGGCGAGGCCCGGCACACCAACCAGCAGGGCGTGTCCGCCGGCCAGCATGGTGGCCACGAGGTTCTCGACGATCGCTTCCTGGCCCACGATGCGCTGGGCGATCTGCGCGACGAGTGCCGTGCGCGCGGCGCCGAGGCGCTCGAGCAGGGCGATGTCGTCGTGCGATCCGGATTGTAGTGGTGCGCTCATTGCCTTCTGGTGACGCGCGAATGAAGAAAGAACGACGGCGACAGCATCGCCGTCGCACGCGTCACGGAAGACTGAATACTACCTGCGCCGTTGCCGGATGATTCTCACTGCGGAAGCGCGCGACCGCCGTAAAGGTGCCACGCGGAAGCGACTCCTGCCACATGGCTTCGTAGTCACGCGATTCATGTTGCTCGAGCAGATGCGTACGCATCGGCTGCGTGAACAGGCGGCCGTCGCTCCAGGTCCAGACGTCACGACCGCGCGCGTCGCGCACGATGAAGTCCACTTCCTGTCCATCGGCGAACCGCAGCTCGTGTCGCTTCTCGCTGGCATTGTTGGCCGCCAGTTCGAACGTCACATTGTCTACGCCGGGTGTCACGCGAAGGTTGAGCGTGATCGGTGCCCCTGCGGATGCGCTCTGCGCCATCGCCTCGCCTCGAGCCGGGAGCGACAGCGACTGCTGCTGTCCGTCCACGCCGGCATAGGTGAGCACTTGCCCTGAGGCACCCGTCCGCGTCAGCGGGGACGAGCGGTCAGAACAAGCGGCGCAGCCTAGGGCTGCGACGGCGAGCGCGACAAGCGCGCGGAGGCGGGGCATCCGTCAAACCTCTGTCAAAGTTTTGGTCGTGCTATCGAGCTGGATATGTGAAGACAGCCTAATGGATATATCCATCTGTAGTCAACACGATCGGACGGCGGTTTGGTCACGGGTAAGTGTCGACAGATTCGTGACTTAAGGCAAGCGAACTAAACCACACCAACCCATCCGGCAATTCTCGCGCCATCCACTCCTGAGCCCGCCAGAAAATCGCTTGCGAAAAATTTCACAAGCGGCTAGCCTTCCCTGCAGAATGGCTGCCCCGTTGGGAGGGTCCGGGCTCCGGATGGCCGGTGGAGGAATCCAGCTGGCCGCCGCGCTCATCGCCGGCCTGTATGGCGGCCAGTGGCTCGACCGGCGCTTCGGGGCAACGCCGCTTTTCCTGTATTGCGGCGTCGCTCTCGGCGCCGTGGGTGGTATGACGGCGCTCTACCGACAGCTCATGCGCGTGACGCGCGACGAGGAGGAGGCAAGGAGGCGATGATCCGCGCAGTGTTGCTCTATCTCCTTGTCGCCATGCTGGTTACGGTTGCCGCCGGGTGGGTGCTCGTGCTGGTGTACCCCGGCGCTGACGCCCAGCGTGCCATCATCACCAGCGCCCTGCTTGCGCTGGCCATTCAGCTCGTCGCGTTCATTCTCCTGCAGCTCTTCAAGGGGAAGAATTTCATGGCGGGATGGGGCCTCGGCGCCCTCCTCCGTTTCGCCGGGCTGGGGCTCTACGCCATGTTCGCTACCAAGGCGCTCGGGCTCGACATGAACTCGGCGCTCGTCAGTCTGGCCTGCTTTCTTTTCCTCTCGATGCTGATCGAACCACTGCTGGTCAACGTATGACGATGCGACTGATCCGACTCCTGACCTCCATTGCGGCGCTGCTGCTGCTGGCGCTTCCGGCGCACGCGCAGGCCGCCGAGGTCGACATCATCACCCCGCACATCACCGACGCCCACGAGATCGAAATCCCGTGGCCGACCTGGCCGACGATGCACAAGGTCGTGCACCTGCCGCGCTGGGCGCCGTTTGTCCTGCCGGGCACACACATCGTCGTCGACATGTCCCCGACGAAGCACGTCGTCTGGATGCTGATCTCTGCACTGACGGTCTGCCTGCTGCTGATCTTCGCCGCCAATGCACAGCGTCGACAGACGGCAACCGTCGGACACGCGAAAGGGTTTGCCGGCGGCATCGAAGCGATGGTGCTCTACATCCGGAATGAAGTCATCATCCCCAACGTCGGGCATCACGGCAATGGCTTCGTTCCGTTCCTGCTGACCCTCTTCTTCTTCATCCTGTTCTGCAATCTCTGGGGCATCTTCCCCTGGGGCAGCACCGCCACCGGCAACGTCTCGGTCACGGCGACGCTT
>JANNVN010000129.1:0-17846 GCA_031414435.1 Gemmatimonadaceae bacterium | reverse complement strand
TACCTGTCCAAGGGCGTCCGACGCAGCACCATCGAGAAGTTGCGCAAGGCACTTCGTGCGGAAGTCCGTGAACGCTTTGCGGTGAAGGAGTGGCGTGGCGCAGGCATGATCGGCTCTGGTGGGACGTTCACCAACGTCGCGGGCATGCTCTTGGCACAGCAGGGGCTCGGCACGGCGCGCACGGTGCACGGAAAGCAGGTCTCGCGCGGCGAGCTCGAACATCTGCTCGACCAGTTGATCGAGTTGTCACCGACCGAACGGCTGACAGTACCAGGACTGAATCCGGCACGTGCAGATATTATCGTCGCCGGGATGGCCGTCGCGGCGGAAGTGATGGCCTTTCTCGACATCCGCGACTTTCATGTGTCAGCGTATGGCATCCGCGAGGGTCTGCTGCTGGAAGCGGCAGAGGTCACACCACAGGCCACTGATCCCGGCGAAGGCCGTCGTCGCAGCGTGCAGCAGTTTGCCGAGCGAACGCAGTATGAAGAGCCGCACGCGAAGCACGTGCAGAAACTGGCGCTGCAGCTGTTCGATTCCATCGGGACTCGCATCGGGTGCGTGCCGGAAGATCGTGACACGTTGCGTGACGCCGCGCTGCTCCACGATACGGGATACCACATCAGCTACAACGATCATCACAAGCATGCGTATCACCTGATCGTGCATGCCGACCTGCTGGGTGTCGCGCCGGAAGAACAGATGGTGATGGCGAATGTCGCGCGATACCATCGGGGCTCGCCACCGAAGACCAAACACCCGATGTTCGCCGCGTTGACAAAGGAACAGCGGCTGCGCGTACGGCGTCTCGCAGCAATCCTCCGGGTGGCCGATGGTTTTGATCGCGGCCACATCGGCGCTGTGCAGCAGGTGAAGGTACGCTGGACCGAGCGTGCGCTTCGGTTGACGCCGGTGCCTGATCCGCGAGCCCGGTCGACGCGGCTCGAGCTCTGGGGAGCCAGCCGGAAGAGCGATCTGCTCGAAAAGCTGATCGATCTCCCGGTCCATGTGATCGGACCTGACGGAAAGCCCGTGGCGTGGGAATCGACCGACTCAGTCGACTGACCGACTCGACCCGTGTCGCCGGATCCGGCGCGTGACCCGGGCCAGCAACACGCCAGTAACACGGAGGGAACGCTCCAGCAGTCGGATTCCGCTCCCAAAGTGCACACACATGCGTGTCACGTAACCGTCCGGTATCACACTTCCAGAATTGGTTTCATCGGGATACACTGGCTGAGTCAGGTAGACAAACCTCGATCAGTGGAGCCGGGACAGGTGCGACTTGCAAGAACGTGCGGCATCAGAGTTCTGGCGCTCTGCATTGCGGCAGGGTCACTCAGCGGCCTCGAGCCGCTCGGCGCGCAGGCGCAGGTGCAAGTGCCGGTGCCGCGTCGCGACCAGACGATCCGTCGGGACACGCTTCCGAATGGGTTCACGGTGATTGTCGTGGAGAATCACTCCGTGCCGCTGGCAACGGCGCACGTGGTCTTCCGCGGCGGCGCGATGACGCAAACGCAAGAGCTGCAGGGCGTACCGCATCTCTTCGAACACATGTTGTTCAAGAGCTACCAGGGTGGTACCAACGCCTCATTCTTCAGCGACGCATCACTGGCAAAGGCCAGCTACAACGGTGCAACGAGCGACGAAGAGGTGTCGTACACGCTCTGGTTTCCGTCGGACGAACTGGGAGCAAACGTCGGGCTGATGGCGTCACTCGTTCGTGACCCGCTCTTCAAGGACAAGCAGCTGCAGATGGAGCGCTTCGTTGTGCGCAATGAAATGCAGCGGGCCGAGTCGCAGCCGTCCTACCTGCTCGCGAATGCTTCGCGTCAGGCACTCTGGGGCTCCTGGTTCCCGAGGAAAAACACCATCGGCTCCGACCTGTCCCTGTTCGCCGTCAACGCCGAGCTGCTCAAGGCGATGTATGCCACGTGGTACGTGCCGAACAATGCGGCGCTGGTTGTGACCGGCGATGTCGACCCGGAGAAGGTGTTCTCCGAGGCGCGAAAGCACTTTGGCCGCTGGCGCCGGGCGGCTGACCCGATCAAGGCGAATCCGATTCCAGCGCCGCCACCACTCGACTCCACCTTTGCGTTCGTCTACACGCACGAGGTACAGACGGTGACGGTCCAGCTCAGCTGGCGTGGACCGTCGCTCGCGCGCGACAGCAGCGACGTGAGTGACGCCAGCACGCTGGCAGATCTCCTCAATGCCGACGAGTCGCCGTTCCAGCGCCTGTTGGTTGATGCAGGGTTCTTCCGCTCGGCCCGGATGTCAGCCGATATCAATCGACACGCCAGCGAACTGCGTTTCACGGGGACCACTTCCGTCGACCAGATCACGAATGCCCTCGGCGGCCTGGGGACGGTGCTCGACCAACTGGTCTCGAGCGAGTTCTTCGACGAATCGGCGCTCGTCGCCGACGCCAAGCGTGACCGCGTGGCAAAGGCGCTGGCCTTCGAGGAGACCCCATCGCTCGCATACTCACTGGGCAGTTCCTGGGCCGTTGGGCGACTTGGTGGCATGGCTCGCGATACCGCGACGGCATCGAAGCCCTCCGTTACCCGAGAGTCGATCGCGGCCTTTGCCGGTCGCTGGATTTCGAAGCGCCCGTACGTCGTGGGAGTGCTCACCCCGGTTGGAACGGAGGAGAAGGTCGGGACCGCAATCGCGCAGTACATCGCCTTCATGAAGTAGCCATGGCCATTCCACCTGTGTCTCTCGCGCTTGCCAGCATCGTCGCTGCGATCGGTCTCGCACTGCCGGCCGCGCCGCGAATCAACGCGCGGCCGGCACCCGCCAGCACTGCTGACGACTCGACACTTATCGCCTACACCGTCGACAGCGTGCGAGTGGTGCAACGACTGTCTCCGTCCACCGATGTGGTGGCCGTCAACATGTATCTCCTCGGTGGTGCCCGGCAGTTGACCGCCGCGACGCAGGGTATCGAGGCGATGTGGCTCACGGCGTCCAAGTACGGCACCCGGAGTCACCCCGACAGCACCCAGCGCACGGCGTGGGCGCTGACCGGCAGCTTCTTCGAGAGCGATCTCACGAGCGACTGGACGATGTTCGGCTTCCGCGCGGTGCGCGACGAGTTCGACAAGTCGTGGGACCTCGTGGCGGAGCGTATCGCACAGCCGACCTTCCCCGCCGCCGGTGTGTCGACGGCGCGCGAACGCCTGCAGGCATCGCTCAAAGTGCAGCGTGAAAGTCCCGACGGCGAGATTGCATCGGTGGCCGACAGCGTCGCCTTTGCCGGCCATCCGTATGGCCTTTCCCCATACGGGAGTGAACAGAGTCTTGCCGGCATCGACTCGACCGTGCTGGCTGGATATGTGCGGGCACACGCGATTCGCTCACGGCTCCTGATTGTCGTCGTTGGCAATGCCACACGCGCGCAAGTTGAAGCGGCGATTCGTCGCAACTTGAGCGCGCTGCCCGTCGGGACGTATCGCTGGACACCGCCGGCCCCGATCCCCGTGCGCGCCACGAGCCTGACGCTCATTCCGCGACGCAGTGCCACGAACTACGTCATCGGCGTGTTCAACGGCCCGCCCGAGACACACGAGGATTTCCCCTCGTTCAGCACGGCGACGGCGCTACTCGGCAGCATGATCACGGACGCAGTGCGCGAGAAGCGCGGGCTGAGTTACGCTGCGTCGGCAAGCGTCTCGGAGCGTGCCGTGGTGACGGGAACGTTGTATGTCTCGACGCCGAAGCCCGACACCGTGGTCCGAATCATTCAGGCGCAAATTCGGACGATCACCGATCCGGATTCCCTGCCGGCCGGCTTCGCGTTCACCAGCGACAAGAATTCGCTGCAGTTCCTGTTCCGGCGCTCGACGAGTGCAGTGCAGGCGGATGCGCTGGCTCATGCTGAGATTCTGCAGGGCGACTATCGGCTGGCGGTGAATGTGCCGCGGCGCCTGCGATCGGTGACGAGCAGCTCCGTGCGCCGCGCAGCCGCGGCGTACATGAAGAACATTCAGTTCATCTACGCCGGCGACACGACATTGGTGAAGCGGAGCACGTTCACACCGGTGCGGCGGTGACGCACGGAGCGCGTGACGCACGAGCGCGTGACGCACGAGCGCGTGACGCACCAGCGGTGCCGCACGAGCGCGTGACGCACCAGCGGTGCCGCACCAGCGGTGACGCACCAGCGGTGACGCAAAGCGCTAACGCAACACGGCGAAGCGCCGAGATCGCGGTGCCCGTCCCCTCAGCGCCCCCAGGTGTCCTTCAGCAGCAGGGCGTGCGTCGAGGACTCCGGCTCCCCTGCAGCAGGTGTCCGTTGCACATAGGTGCCATCCGTCTGCAGCAGCCACGCTTGCCGATTGTCATTCAGACACGTGCGCAGCAACGACTCGAGCCGGGTGTGCAACACCGGATCCTCGATCGGCACCACAGTCTCCACACGACGATCGAAGTTCCGCGGCATCCAGTCGGCGGAGCCCAGATAGTACTCCGGAACGCCGCCGTTACCGAAGTAGAAGATCCGGGAATGCTCAAGAAAGCGTCCGATGATGCTGCGCACGGAGATGTTATCACTCACGTTCGGCATCCCGCTGCGCAGGCAGCAGACGCCCCGAACGATGAGATCGATCCTGGCGCCGGCGGCCGATGCGCGGTACAGCGCGAGAATCGCGTCGGGGTCGACGAGGGCGTTCATCTTGGCGATGATCCGGCCACCGCGACCGGCACGCGCGTGTTCCGCCTCGCGATCGATCATTTCAACGAAGCGTTTCCGCATGTTGGCGGGCGCCACCAGCAACTTCCGGTACAGCTGCTGCCGGCTGAACCCCGTCAGCGCATTGAACAGATCACTGACGTCGGCGCCGATGCTCGGGCTGCATGTGAACAGGCCGATATCGGTGTAGAGACGTGCAGTTCGGGAGTGGTAGTTGCCCGTGCCAATGTGGACGTAGCGCCGGATTCCATCGGGCTCGCGGCGCACGACGAGGGCAGTCTTGGTGTGCGTCTTGAGACCCGGGACGCCGTACACGACATGCACCCCATAGTTCTCGAGTGCACGCGCCCATGCGATGTTGTTGGCTTCGTCGAACCGCGCCTGCAGTTCGATCAGCACGACGACCTGCTTCCCGCGTTCGGCCGCCTCGATCAGCGACCGCACGATCGCCGTTTCACCCGACGTACGGTACAGCGTCAGCTTGATCGCCAGCACGTGCTCGTCCTGTGCGGAGCGTTCGATGAACTGCTCCACCGTGTCGCGGAAACTCTCGAACGGGTGATGCACGAGAATGTCCTTCTCCCGAATGGCATCGAAGATGTTCGAGTGCTCAGCCAGCTCGGATGGAACGCCAGGCGTAAATGGCGGGTAGCGCAGCTCGGGCAGGTCGATCGCGCTCGCCAGTGACATCATGTCACCAAGATCGAGCAGCATTCCCGGCTCGTCGACATCACGTTCGGTGAGCGGGAGCGCCACCACGACCGCGTCCTCTTCATCGCGCAGCTCTTCCATCAACAGCGTGCGGAGCGCATCGGGCATGCCGGTCTGCACTTCGAGTCGCACCACTTCGCCGAACTTGCGCTCGAAGACCTGCCGCTCGACCACGGAGAGCAGGTCATCGTCTTCCTCGACACCTGTGAGCTCGAAGTCGGAGAATCGCGTGATCCGGAAGGCGTGCCAGCTCAGTACCTCCATCCCCGGGAACAATGATCCGAGGTTGACGCCGATCACATCCTCGATCGGCACGAAGAGTCCAGGTCGACCGCCAGGCACCCATCGCGCCAGCGATTTCGGCACCTTCACACGCGCAAAGTGCTCGGCGCCAGTGTGCGGGTCGCGCACACGCACGGCCAATGACAACGACAGGTTTGAGATGTACGGAAACGGATGCCCCGGATCGACAGCGAGGGGTGTCAGGACGGGGAAGACCTGGCTCTCGAAAAAAGCATCCACCACCAGCCACTCGGCCGGCGTGAGGTCGTTCATGCGCACGAGCTTTACGTGGTGTGCTTCGAGCGCCGGCAGCAGGTCTTCGGTGAGGCACCGACGCTGCAACGTGAGCAGTTCATTCACGCGCTTCTCGATCGCGAGCAGGAGCTCAGCGGGCGACAGGCGTTCCTGGGGATACCCGCTCTGCCCGTTCTTCACCTTGCGACGCAGGCCGCCGACGCGGACCATGTAGAACTCGTCGAGATTCGAGCTGAAGATGGCGAGAAACTTGAGACGTTCGAGCAGCGGGGTTCTGGGATCACGCGCTTCATTGAGCACGCGTGCGTTGAACTCCAGCCAGCTCATCTCACGGCTGAAGAACAGATGCGCTTCGCCAGCGGCGCCGACGGAGCCCATGGCATCAGCATCGGCGTCACCACCACGCCTGGCCTTCTTTTGTCGAGTTGCCATCCCATCCATCTCCTGCGAGTTGGTGGTGGCCGTCCTGGGAACGAGCGCCACCGCGAGGCGATCAGCCCGGACGGCCGACCACCACGAGCGCGTTCAAGATGACGGCGCTGAGCCCAGCCAACAGCGCCGCCGCTGGAATCGTGACGATCCACGCCCATACGATATTACCCGCGAGCCCCCAGCGGACGGCGCGGACCCGGTTCGCCGCGCCGACCCCGACAATGGCGCCCGTGATCGTGTGTGTGGTGCTGACGGGGATGCCGAACTGCGAGGCGCCCAGAATCACGATCGCACCACCCGTTTCCGCGCAGAACCCGCCGACCGGGCGCAGCTTCGTAATTCGCGTCCCCATCGTGTGCACGATGCGCCAGCCGCCGAAGAGCGTACCGAGCGAGATCATCAGGTAGGCCGAAATCTCGACCCAGAGCGGAATCGTCGAGGTGTCCGGCACGTACATGTTGCTCAGCAGACCCGTGGTGTACGGTTCGAAGAGCTTCCGCACCGAGGGCGATGCGAGCAGGCCGACGATGATACCCATCGTTTTCTGCGCGTCATTCCCACCATGCGCCAGCGACAGTAGCGCTGAACTGGCGAGCTGCGCTGGTCGGAAGAACTTGTCAACCTTGCCGGGTGAGACTCGCGCGCACACCCGGTAGACGATCGCCATGAGCGCGAGCCCGAGCATGGCACCGAGCGCAGGCGACAGTGCGATGGCCGAGAGTGTTTCGATCCACTTTGGGCCCCAGTTGAGCGCACCGAAGCCCTTGCTCGCGACTGCCGCGCCGGCGAAACCACCAATCAGCGCATGTGATGAACTGGAGGGAATGCCGAACCACCACGTGACGAGATTCCAGATGATCGCGCCCAGCAGCGCCGCGGCGATCACGTTCGCGGAAATCGCATTCTGGTCGACGTAGCCGGAACTGATCGCTTTGGCCACCGCCGTGCCAACCGTGAACAGCGCTGCAAAGTTGAACGTTGCGGCCCACAGCACAGCCTTGAATGGCGTGAGCACCCGCGTGCCGACGATGGTCGCGATCGAGTTGGCCGAATCGTGGAAACCGTTGATGAAGTCGAAGATGAGCGCGACAACCACGATTCCAATGACGTACGCAATCACGGCAACTCAGCTGTTCTTGAGCGAGATACTCTCGAGCGCCAACGACACATAGTGGCACTCGTCAATCGCCGTCTCGAGCGAATCGTACAGATCCTTCCACTTCATGACGGTCATCGGATCGGGTGTGCCCGCGAAGAGATTGCCGAGGGTTTCGTGGTAGATCGCGTCGGCCTGCTCCTCGAGCCGCTTGATCCGCACGCCATGCTCATAGACCATCTGCGGCTTCTTCATGGCGGCGACGGCTTCACGGATCTGCACGCACGCCTCGCCAAGGACTGAGCAGAGCCGGATCGCCGGATCGCGCGGTTCAGTTATCCGATAGATCTGCGCGCGCCGGGCACAGCCATCGATCAGGTCGACCACGTTGTCGAGCCGTGTCACGAGTGTGTGAATATCCTCTCGATCGAGCGGCGTGACGAAGGTCGTGTCGACCTTGCGGTTCGCCTCCGCCGTCAGGCGGTCGGCCTGATGCTCGAGATTCTTGATGCTGGTCTGGAACTCATCGAGGCGCGATGGGTCGGTGAACAGCTGCTGCAGCGTGTTGGCCGACTGCACCAGAATGCCGGACATCTCGGCGAAGAGATCGAAGAATCGATCGTCCCGGGGGATCAAACGCACGGAGGAGGAGCTCCAGAGAAGAATGGGCGCCGACGTTCCACAGTCGGCACGTGCTGCGAGCGGGAAGTTAGAAGCTCAGCACGTCGTTACATGAAATCGATGCGTGACCGTTACAGACTCACGCGAACGCTCCCGGAGAGTTGCCGCGCCAGCCGCCTCGACAGGCGTTCTGGGATGGCAAAGCGTCGGACCAGCAGGACGCCGGCCACGAAACCGCCGACGTGGGCCCAGACGGCAACGCCGCCGGTTGGGTCGGCACCAAGCATACTCAGCTGTGGCAGGCCGGCCAGAAGTTGCAACCCGAACCACCAGAGCAGAACCAGCCAGGCCGGAAAATGAAAGACGAAGATCGGCGGGAAGAACATCCGGACCCGGTGCTTCGGGAACAGCACGAGGTAGCCGCCCATGACGCCGGAGATGGCGCCTGACGCGCCCACAGTCGGAATCGGCGACGCCGGCTGCAACGCCACGTGGAGCGCCGCGGCGGCAATCCCACAGAGCAGGTAGAACCAGAGGAACCGGCGCGGGCCCATCAGATCCTCGACGTTGTCGCCGAACACCCACAGAAAGAGCGCGTTGCCGAGCAGATGGCCCCACCCGCCGTGGAGGAACATCGAGGTGAGCGGCGTGACCCAGTTGAGGGCGGAACGATCGACCAGACACGCCCAGCCGGCCCCCATGGGAACGGCCTGCCCAACGGGCGCCGCGCGCGTCACTTCACCGGGGACGAGCCCCAGCTCGCAGACGCTCTTGATGAGCGCCGTCCCGTCAGCGCCCCCGCCTTGCACAAGGAGCCACGTGGCGGCTACCGCGCCAAGGATGGCCCATGTCATGACCGGACGGTTGTCGGTCGGGTTTTCGTCGCCGATCGGGAACATGACTCGTAGGTGGGAGGCGGTGGAGCGGAAGAAACTAACGCCGCCTGCTTGGGGACGGAGTTCATGAGCCCAAGAACTCCGTCCCCATGAGCGGAAGAACTCCGTCCCCATGAGCGGAAGAACTCCGTCCCCATGAGCGGAAGAACTCCGTCCCCATGAGCGGAAGAACTCCGTCCCCATGAGCGGAAGAACTCCGTCCCCAGCCGCCCCCCCAGCCGTCTCCGTCAACTCTCCTGCCAGCCACCGCGCAACGACCTGCCATATCGGCAGAAAAACAGGGCCCCGCTCTTGCCATTGCTCTCACCACGTCGCGACCGGTGGCGCAATTAGGCACCGGCGCGGCGATTACGGCTCCGGCGTTCTGCCTTGGAGCGCGCCCGATCTGACTAACGAGGACGCTGAAGCATGGCTGATAAAGTGATTGGCATCGACCTCGGTACCACGAACTCCGTGGTGGCCGTGATGGAGGGCGGGGATCCGGTCGTGATCCCGAATGCCGAGGGCGGGCGCACGACCCCGTCCGTGGTCGGCTTCTCGAAGGACGGCGAGCGTCTCGTCGGGCAGATCGCGAAACGGCAGGCGGTCACCAACCCCACCAACACGATCTTCTCGATCAAGCGCTTCATGGGCCGCAAGATGTCCGAAGCGACTCAGGAGAAGGGCCGCGTGCCGTATTCGGTCGTTGCTGGCCAGAATGACCTCGTCACCGTCGAGATCCAGGGCAAGCGCTACACGCCGCCCGAGCTCTCCGCGATGATCCTGCAGAAGATGAAGCAGACCGCAGAGGACTACCTCGGCCACGGCGTCACCAAGGCCGTCGTCACGGTCCCCGCCTACTTCAACGACTCGCAGCGGCAGGCCACCAAGGACGCCGGCAAGATCGCCGGCCTCGACGTCCTCCGCATTATCAACGAGCCGACGGCCGCCGCACTGGCCTATGGCCTCGACAAGAAGAAGGATGAAAAGGTCGCCGTCTTCGACCTCGGCGGCGGTACGTATGACATCTCCGTCCTGGAGTTGTACGACGTCGACGGCTCGCGCCAGTTCGAGGTGAAGTCCACCAACGGTGATACTCACCTTGGCGGCGATGACTTCGACCAGCGCGTGATCGACTGGCTGGTGGCCGAGTTCAAGAAGGATCAGGCCATCGACCTGTCGAAGGATCCGATGGCGCTGCAGCGGCTGAAGGAAGCCGGCGAAAAGGCAAAGATGGAGCTGTCGAGCACGCAGTCGACCGACATCAACCTGCCCTTCATCACGGCTGACGCCAGCGGCCCGAAGCACCTGAACTACTCGCTCACCCGCGCCAAGTTCGAGCAGCTGGTGGACGACCTGATCACGCGCACCATCCCGCCGATGGAAAAGGCCCTCGCCGATGCCGGCCTCAAGCCGAGCGAGATCGACGAGATCCTGCTGGTCGGTGGCTCGACACGTATTCCGAAGATTCAGGAGATCGTCAAGAAGTTCTTCGGCAAGGAGCCGAACAAGGGCGTGAACCCCGATGAAGTGGTGGCAATCGGCGCCGCCGTACAGGGTGCAGTGCTCACCGGCGAGCAGAAGGACGTGCTGCTGCTTGACGTCACGCCGCTCTCGCTCGGCATCGAGACGCTCGGCGGCGTGATGACCACGCTGATTCCGCGCAACACCACGATTCCCACGAAGAAGTCCGAGACGTTCAGCACGGCCGACGACAACCAGACGCAGGTGGAGATCCACGTGCTGCAGGGTGAGCGCGATCTGGCGGTGTATAACAAGACGATCGGCAAGTTCCAGCTGACGGGCATTCCGCCGGCAGCGCGTGGTCAGCCGCAGGTGGAAGTCGTCTTCGACATCGACGCCAACGGCATTCTGCATGTGACCGCAAAGGACAAGACGACCGGCAAGGAACAGAAGATCCGGATCGAGGCGTCGAGCGGGTTGTCCGACGGCGAAGTGGACCGCATGGTGAAGGACGCGGAGAAGAATGCCGAAGAGGACAAGAAGCGTCGCGAGGCGATCGACACGCGGAACCGTCTCGACAGCATGACGTATGATGTCGAGAAGAACGCCAAGGAATGGTCGGACCGTCTGGCGCCGGAGATGAAGACCAAGCTGGACGAGGCCGTGGAGCGTGCACGCAAGGCACTGCGCGGCGAGGATCTGGAGGAGATCAAGGCAGCGTCCGATGATCTGAGCCGGATCTACAGCGAGGCGGGTTCATCGCTCTACGCCCAGGCGGGTGCCGAGTCGAGTGCTCCTCCATCGGCCGAACAGCCAGCGGCTGATGGGGCACCGAAGGCCGAGGAAGTCGTCGAGGCGGACTACGAGATCGTCGACGACAAGAAGTAAGGAAGTCGTACGGCAGGGTCGATCGGAGTCGCGAGTGGTGGTGGCCGCCGCGGCACCATCACCCCCCTCTCCAGAGGGAAACGCCCTCATTCCGGCTGTCGGAATGGGGGCGCTGCCGTCCCGCCATCGCGAGTCTGCCGTTACGATATCGAGGGTTCGCCGGAACGGCGAGGAAACTGTTGTGGTTGTATCTGGGTACTGACGAATGACTCTTCCCGGATCTGTGAGCACGCTATGAGCATGATGACACGAGCAAAGATCGTAGGCGCCGTTTCGGCGGCATTTGTTGGCGGACTCGCGATTGCGACGGCATTTGAACTGCCGCAATCAGGGTACGCGCAAAGCTCGCGACAGGCGGCCAGGATGCCGAGCGGGCCGCGCGATGACGGTGGTGCGCCCGGATTCGCCGATGTGGCCGAGCGCGTGACGCCTGCCGTTGTTTCGATTCAGGTGGAAAAAGATGCGCCCCGCCGGACGCAAGCGCGCCGTCCCAATGGCAACGTACCGCCGGGCATGGAGGAGTTCTTCAATCAGTTCCAGGGTCGCAGGCCGCAGCAGCCGCAGGAAGGCAGCGGCACCGGGTTCCTGATCTCGGCGGACGGTTACATCCTGACGAATAACCACGTCGTCGCCGACGCCGATCGCATCAAGGTGATTCTCACCGACCATCGCGAGTTCTCCGCGAAGTTGGTCGGTAAGGACCCGACGACCGACGTGGCGGTGATCAAGATCGATGGCAGCGGCCTTCCGACGGTGGCGTTCGGCGATGACAACACGGCCCGCATCGGCAGCTGGGTGCTGGCGATCGGCAATCCGCTCGGCCTGGACTTCACCGTCACCGCAGGCATCATCAGCGCCAAAGGCCGCGGCGGCGCAACGTTGCAGCGTCCGCTCGACAATCGCTACGCCATCACCGACTTCATCCAGACAGATGCAGCGATCAATCCGGGCAACTCCGGTGGCCCGCTGGTGAATGCGCGCGGCGAAGTGATCGGCGTCAACAGCATGATCGCCAGCGAGACCGGTTACTACTCCGGCTACGGCTTTGCGATTCCGATCTCGCTCGCCAAGAATGTGTCCGACGATCTCATCGCGCACGGTCGCGTGCGACGGGCGGTCCTCGGCATCCAGATCAAGGAAGTCACCGCCGAAGAGGCCAAGGCTGCTCAACTGTCGACGATCGCGGGTGTCACCGTCGGCGACTTCTCGAATGACGGGAATACCCCGAGTCCGGCGAAGGCCGCCGGGATCGAGCCTGGCGACGTGATCATCGCGATCGAGGGCACTGCGGTCGATCGTGTGGGCGCATTGCAGCGTATCGTGCGGACCAAGAAGCCAGGCGATGTTGTCTCGGTGGACGTGATGCGGTTCGGCGACAAGAAGACATACCGCGTCAAGCTGGCCGAAGCGCCGAGCGATGCGCCGGTGGCGGTTACAGAGGCAGGCGGCGTACCTCGTGACAAAGCGGAGGGCGGAGACGCCATGCCGGTGAGCATCGCTGCCGACAAGCTTGGCATTACCGTCGAACCGATCTCCCCGGCATTTGCGCGAGAGGCCGACGTGCCGGAGTCGATCAAGGGGATTCGCGTGTCGCGGGTGGATGTTGGCAGCGGCGCACGCGGCAAGCTGTTCGACAGCGACATCATCACCGAGGTTGTGTATCCGCGCCCACGCCGTGCCGTGCGAACCACAGCAGAGCTGCTGGCTGCGCTGAAGGGACTGAAGGGAGGCGACGTCATCACGCTTGGGGTGTTCAACGTGACGACGAAGTCGAACCGCGTCGAGACGGTCCGGATCGGCGGCGAGTAGCTCACGCCGGAGCACGAGTTGTACAGCGGCGCCGGAAGGTCTCTTCTTCCGGCGCCGCTCTTCGCATCATGGAGCGGGCCGGGCCCGCGAGGGATCTTCAGTGGCGAACGCGGTTGCGGTGCGCGGCCGCGGGATAGATTCTTGAGGATTGGCACGCCGACGTGGTGGAATTGGTAGACACGCCAGACTTAGGATCTGGTGACGCAAGTCGTGCCGGTTCGAGCCCGGCCGTTGGCATAACCTGTTGCTGTCGCATCATTTGGGGTGGCGGTAAGTGGTGGTCGTTCAGGCGCGCCGGATGGCGCGTGTCGCACGTTCGGTCGCATGGGTGGCGAGCGGGCCTGCCATCGCTTCGTACAAAGCATGGGCGGCCGCTTCGGACTCGAAGTACTCGTAGGTCCAGCAACCGTCGCGATGCACCTTCCGGCGATACCGGCCACGGTGGAACTCGTAGCCTCGAGCCCGGTCGATCTTGGCACTGTTGATGATGTTCAGGCGGCGGGACACCTGTCGCAGATTGCAGAGGCGGTTGTCCGCCTTCCGCCGGTTCTTGTGGTCAATCTCCAGCGTCGGCCATTCTCCCGTCGCATGCAGCATGGCCAGCTGGTGCGCTGAGTACTTGACCTTCCCGACACGGATGACCACGTAGCCGTTCCGCCGGTCGATGCACCCAGCTCTGGCGCCCGCGAGGCGGCCGCCCCGGGTCACACGCCAGCGAAAAACGCCCGTGGTCGGGTTATAGGACAGAAGCTCACGTAGCCTGGCCGCAGTCAGCATCAGCGTACGCTCCGAAGCGGCGTGGAGGTCGCGACCTGTGCCGGTGCATCGTCCGGGCTGAAGGCGCCGTAGACCGTTACGCACTGCCAGACCGAGTTGCCGAGCTGCTGCGCGATCTGTTCGAAGCTCCGGCCCGCCCAGCGCCAGCGCACCGCGATCGAGTGCCGGGCGTCGCGCAGGGTGTAGTCACCCGCCTGCACCGCCGCGGCGGCCTGCTTGTGCGCCCATGCGGCCTTGTGCCGGGTGATCCCGGGGAACAGCGGTGCGTTCGGCAGCACCGTCTTCAACGCCTCGAGGAACGGGGCGGCCCACGCATCGATCTCGACCTCGTGCCGGTCCCGCTTGGCCGTCTTGCGCCCTGGTACGTGGCAGCGGAGTCGTGTGAGGTCGAGATCCCGGCCGAGCATCGCCAGCGCCGGCGTCACATCGGCACCGGTCGCATGCACGAAGGCGGTGAACGCGCGATACCGAAGGGCGGTCGCCGTCACGATCGCCGTGTCGACGTCGGCCGAGCGGTACTGCTTGCGCGGTGGGTTCTTCTTGGGCGCCCGGATCGTGTGCAACGTCGCGGCGGTCAGCGTCCCCGTCTCGACCAGGTAGCGCTCAAAGGCCCGGAGCGCATAGAGATGCTTCCGCCGCGACCCGCTGCTCACCTCGAGCCCGCGCACATACGCCTGCACGGCAGGTGCGGTGAACTGCGATCGCATCGGGTGGTCGGTGAGGAACGCCGTGATCTCGCGGCGGTAGTTCTCCAGCGTCCGCGCCGCCCGGCCATCCGCCCGCCACGCCGCTTCGAAGGCGTCGAGCAGCGGCAGCAACGGGACGTCCGCCAACGTCGCACGGATCACCGCCAGGCTGTTCCGGCCGGCGGCATGCAGCTCGACGCACTGGTCGAACGTGATCCGCTTGTCCGTCAGGGCCTCGAGCAGATCCCACGCCGGCGGCGACTGGGTGTGCAGCCAGGCGATCGCGTGTTCGTACTGCTTCACGAGCTTCACGTCATTCGTGCCCGTGCTGCGCTGCGCCACACCGCCGCTCCGTCGCGGGATGTAGAGCGAGCGATTGCCATTCTTGCCACGCGGGAATGGTGTCATGCGACCGCCGCCAGCTGGTGCGACCGATGCGCCGCCACCCACTCGAGCAGGATGTGCCGCTCGAACAACAGCTTGCCGCCGATCTTCGACCGCGGACATGTCGACTTGCGCAGCGTCTGTGGATGCAGCTTCACGAACGCGGCGGCCGCCGGCAGGTCGAGGATATCGTCATTCATGCGATTCAGCCCACCAACACACGAGGAGGGGTCGGCGCAGCAACGCCACCTTGGCGCCACAGGTGTAAGCATGTCTCGTGCACATTCACGTACTCGTCCGCTGGCGGGTGGAACTGCAACACCGTGACGAACCTCGACCAGAACACAGAGCGCACGTGCGACATTTCCTCCCACGTCGGTGTGCGACCGATCGGAACGAACCGATCGAGGTACTCGACTCTGGCGGATGTCGCCACACGGTGCCTATCGCGGCGCGCGACGACGACACTCACGTGCTCCCAGCCTTCCCCGTCGCTGGCGATGCACTGCAGGACGACGTCGGCCTCTGGCGTCGGAAGCATGAACAGGCCGTTACGTCCATCCGCCGCGGTGCTCGCCAGCGGCCCGGTGCTCACGCGATACTGCTCCGGGACTCTCATCCCTGCTTCTCCCGCTTGATCAGCTCCTGCCGCGCGTCCTCGATCATCCGCTCAGTGATCAGCGCCAGCACCTTCCGCGCCTGGTCGTTGTTGCCCATAGTCTGCAGCCCCTGCAACGCATGCAGCGCGATGCGATCCGTGCCAGCGCCCAGCATGCGCACCTGCACGCGCGCCGCCTGGTCGACCTCGAGCACCAGAATACCCGCCTCACGGAGAGCGGACAGGTCCTCTTGGGTGGCGTTGGCTTCCCGCTCGACGACCACGATGGTGCTCGTGTTCATGCCAACTCTCCTGCGTCAGCCGCCGCGATCTGCGCGCGGAACACGCTCGCGACGCCGCACAGCGTCGTCCCGATGTCGGCCACCCGCGCCGATGGCAGTGTGACAACCACGGACACACCGAAGATCGGCGTCCGTTGCGCCACATCGCGCAGGCGCAGGCACGGCGTCCCTATGCACCCGAGCCAGGCGAACAAGGCCTCGCCACGCAGGTGCGCTGCGGCCGGCATCAGCAGCGCACCGCCAATGATGGCCATGTGCTCGAGCAGCTCACTGGCCCCGAGATACACCTGCACATCGAATGCAGCGCCTTTCGTCTCATGGGCAGAGAACCCGATCGCCAGCGCTTCAAAGCGATCGAGTGCCGTGGCGCCCTGGGCGACATGCACCGGCACTGCGTCCGTCGGCTCAATGGTCCGCAGCATCAGTCAGCCTCAGGAGGGTCGATGATGTCGATGTTGGTGATGATGAAGCGACGGAGGTACACGGCCACGCGCCGATCATCGGCGGCGGCGGCACTTTGCACGCGCGCCTCGATGTGCGGCGGCAACGCGATGTGTTGCTTCCGTTCGGTCGTGTCAGTTGCGGCAGCATCGCCCCCCCCCCCCCCCGAGTTTTTCGCGCCCGCGCGCGCATACACCCCGCGCGGGCTCATGCCACACCTGCCGTCGCTGGCGCCAGCGTCGCATACCACACCTCAGACGCACGGACACCGGAAGATGCGGCGAAGTCGCTCAGTGCCTCCGGCACCTCGAAGGTCCTCGTCTCCGGGTTGATCGACGCGCGGACCTGCTTCCCATAGACATAAGAATTCGGCACCACAACATCCGCGTGCAGCATGCCCGCAGCCACCAACGCGCGACGCCGTGCATCGATCGGGAGTGCCGAGCGTGCGGCGGCAATACTGCCGACATCCTCGTCGAGCTCCTCTGACGACTCATCGTCGTCCTCGTCCTCGTCTGCCGTGTGCTCCATCGCAGCCGTCGCAAACGTGCCCACCCCGAGGAGCGCCTTCAACAGCTGGCGAATCTGCCAATGGGGCGACCATCGATCCGAGTTGGTCAGGCGCAGCACCACGGCATCGCGATGATCCGCCGGCTCCGCCCCACTCTCCACAATCGCCTCGACCACGGCGCCAACGCCGACGAGGAAACGCTGCTGTGCGATCGCCCAGGCCTCGCGCTCCGCCGGCGACAGCTCGCCGGAGTTGCCCGATGCGCCTCGAGTGCTGGCGGCCTTCTCGGCGGCCTTCTTCGCGGCATCGGGCTTCACCTGCTTCACGTCCCGCAGCTCGCCCAGCTCGGCCCACCGATCGGCGGTGCTGTACGCGCCCGACTCGACGACCAGCGCCGGCACGCTGCCGCGCGTCCCGGGCTTCGTTGGCTTCCAATCGCGCTCCACCCGCAACACCGGCGCGCGATCGAGCGCCTTGAGTTTCCGCTGACGCTTCGTCGTGATCAGTACCACGGCCGGTGCCTGCGCCCGCACCGCATCGGCGCGCTGCGAGAGCCAGGCCAGCGTCTTGGTCTCGTAGCACGCCGCATCGGAGCACCGGTCGTCATCCGCGTTGAGCTCCTCGAAGAGCGTCGGGTTCGCGCCCGTGCGCTTCGGACACACACTGCAGCTGCCGGCCGTGACGACGAGGGACGCATCGCTCCGATCCCACTTCACGCAATTGAGCGGGAGCAGGGTCTCGGACATCAGCGCGCGGAGTTCACCGATCGACAGCGTCGTCTTGACCGGATCGCTGCTCACTCGCTTTGCCCCCTCCTGCCCCGCCGGATCGTAGTCCTCCTCGAGCGCGTCCGGATCCGAATCCTCGCTCACTTGAACGTCACGCGACGGCATGTTCCGCGAGGCCAGCACCTGCTCGGTCAGCAGCGTGGCCTGCGCCTCGTCGCTGACCCGCGCCAACAGCACCGCGTGCCCCAGCTCAATGCGCCCGGCCTCGAGCGCCGTGCGCACCGACGGCG
>JANNVN010000128.1:0-8694 GCA_031414435.1 Gemmatimonadaceae bacterium | reverse complement strand
GCTGAACCGGCTCGCCGCCTTGCACGGTCGGCAGCTTGGCAAGCTCGAACTGCGTCGAGTGTTCGATTGCGGAGGAACGTCAGGGATGCCGAACGCCGAGACATACACGATCACTGCCTCGATCATGTCATCGATCGCCGCGAATTCCACGCAGGGATCAATCGTCACGACCGTCATTGATGCCAGCGCCGAGAGTCCGACACATCCGGGGTCCGGCGTCCGGTGCAGCTCAAGTGGCTCACTCGAGGGTAGTATCGAGAAAGAGCTCAGAACCCGCCTCAACCAGCGAAACTGACAGCGTGATGCCGCTCGCCTCTCGTTCTGACACCAGTCGCCTCATCGACCGACACGCCGGCGGCTCGCCAGTCGCATTTCGCGCTGTACGATGCTGCTCCCTGGCACTTCTCCTGATTGCGATCGTATTCGTCGCTCCGCAGGCAGTGGCGCAGGTGGCACCGGCACCGGCGGCGTCGCCGACTGCGATTGAAGGCGTGGTGGTGGACAGTGCGGGCAAGCCCGTCGCGAACGCACGGCTGGTGGTGCGGGACACCGCCAGAACCGGGGCCGCTGCGCTCCGTCGCGTGACGGGTGAGACCGACAGCCTCGGGGCGTTCCGGATTGTTGGACTGGTGGCCGGTGCGCATGTGCTCGAGGTGACGCGTGACGAGTATGAGCCGGCGGGTTTCCGATTCGACATCGCTACCGGTATCTCGGCCAAGGTTCGGATCACGCTCGTGAAGGATCCCGTGTGGGCGGAGATGCAGCGCGCGGCCGACAGCATTCTGGCGGCGGATCGGGCTGACTCCATCGCGAAGGCACGCGCCGAAGCGCTGTTGACGCCCGCGCAGCGGCAGTTCGGGACAGGGACGCTGTTCGGCCGTGTCGCCACGAGCAATGGAGCCGCGGTGGGGTTTGCGCAGGTGCAGGCCATGGGGACGACCTTCGCGACACTGACAGACAGCGCCGGTCGCTTCCGTCTCGGGGATCTTCCGGTGGGTCCGTACTTCCTTCGTGCGCGCAAGGTCGGCTATGATCCGGTTGTGTTCAGTGCCACCGTTGTACGCGGCGACTCGCTCGACGCGAGCATCGTGCTGACGCCGTTCACAGCGGCTCGTGGTACTCGACTCGACACCGTGCGGGTGACCGGAGACTTCGCGCGGTCAAGCCGTCGGCTGGCTGGATTCGAAGCACGCAAGATCACCTCGCGCGGGCTCTTCATCGATGCCGCCGAAGTGACCCGGCGCAGGCCCACGCAGCTGAGTGATCTGCTGCGCGGCAGGGCGAATGTCACCGTGCAGCGGAACAGTGCGACCGGTGACACGCAGGTCTTCGGTCCCAGATTGAGCATCAGCGGTGGCTATTGCCAGCTTGCCCTGATCATCGATGGCACGCTGATCCAGAACGCCGGCGCAAGCATTGATGCGTTGGTGCCAGTGGACATGATTCTTGGCATCGAAGTGTACAACAGCGGGACGTCGGTGCCCTCGGAGTTTTCGCGACTTGGCACCGATTGCGGCGCGATCGTCGTCTGGACGCGCTGAGCCTGTCGCGCTGCGAGTTTTGCGCTACGGCTTCTGTTTAGCCGCTTCCCGTTCGCGTTGCGGATCACGCAGCCAGATGACGACGACCGCACAGTCTGCGAGAATCTGGTGTTCCGGCGGTGTAGACAATCGGCTTGTGTAGACTTCGATGGCGCGGATATCGTCGGCTCGGATCATTGCTTCCGGACCGATCGCACCGCCGCCCTGAAACCTGATGCCGTTGACGACGAAGGCCGGAAAACATCCTGCGCCTCGTCCGGCAATCAGGCGCTGCGACCGGTCATTCGAGCGCCCCCGAATGCCCGGCACCAGTCGCAGTGCGGTGGCAAGATCGGAGATGCCGGCGAGATTCTCCCGGGTGAAGAAGTAGCCGCCGCCGTTCTTCCGGCGGTCTTCGAACCCAACCGAATCCCAGGTTGCTCGGCGATTCGCTCTCACGGTCACGGTGCCGAGCACGGCGACGGTGCGGTCGAGGGTGACATCACGATCGATACGCTGACCCTGGCGAAGGCTGATGCCGACTCGGCTGGGACGAAACCCGATGGCGCGTACCTCCACGACGCGCACGCCTGGTGGGACCTTGCCGAAACTGAAGCGACCGACCGAGTCCGTCGTTGCGGTGAGCGATGGCCGATCGAGTTGCACCACGACCCCCGGCAGCCCGTCGCCGGCGAGCGTGAGGATCCGGCCGGAGATCATCCCGGTTGCACCTGCAGCCGCTGAGTCGGTGGTGGCACTCGACTCGAGTGACAAGTCATACGCGCCGAAGATCGCGGCGCCGAGTTGCACTCTCACACGCGGCGTTTCGGTACCGGCGTATCGCGCCCAGAGCTCGACCGGCGTGAAGCGCGGCGTGTTGCACAGGGCGAACTGTCCCATGCCATTGGACCGCACGCGCAGGCGCTCGCGGACTCCAGTACCTGCATAGGTGGAGTCGCTGCCACGCCAGGCTGCAACCACTTCGACACCCGCGATTGGCTGGTCGGATCCAGCGCTCCGGACGACACCGAGAAGGAGTCCTTCGCTGACACGAACGCGACGAGTCGGACAGCGTGCATTGACGAAGGCGAGTTCGTTCGGGAGCGAGACGACGAGTGGGCCTGGAGCCTCGCCGACTGTGAGTGTGACACCGAGGGTGTCAAGGCCGAGTGAGTCCAGTAGCGGGTGCCGGACGGTGAGTCGGTGGGCGCCAGGGAGCACGCTGTCGAAGGTGAAGGCACCCAGGTCACTCGACGACGTGAGGTGGGTGACATCGTCGAGCGAGAGGAGGGCACCGCGGAGCACTTCGTTGGTGAGCAGGCTGTCGATCAGGATGCCGTTGAGCAGGCGGCGGGGGCCGACGGCGGCTTGCGGTGGGGGAGTGGGCTGGACCCGCGGTGCCCCGGTTGCCGCGGCACGCTGTGGCTGGCACGCGGGAAGTGCGCACGCGGCGCAGAGTGCGAGCAGCGTGCGACGGATCAACGTCGCTGATCGCCTGAGTCGGGGCATGGTCGGAACGATAGCGCGGGGCATGGGCATTGGAAGGCGTCCTCATGCGGACGCCTCATGGGGACGGCGCCTCATGGGGACGGAGTTCGTGAGCTGATGGGGACGGAGTTCATGAGCTGATGGGGACGGAGTTCGTGAACTCATGGGGACGGAGTCAGTGATTGCCGTCGAGCAATGCATGTGATGCGGCCGCCCTGACGAACGGGGCAACATCTCACGTCTGACTGTGGTGCGCGCGCGGGCGGACGCGCCCGCCGTTGTGGTGACCGCCGCTGATGTCGATGCCGCACTGCTCGACCTGCGTCGTTCTGATAGCGTGTGCACGATTTCGGGACACGCCCTCGCTCTTGTCGGGTGCACTGTGGGCGCGTCAGTCATGCGTCATGACTGATGCGGTGTTCGCGTCACCAGAGGAACGCATACCGCTTGTGATCGACTCTGGTTGGAGGCGACAACAATGCGAACGACAACATCACGCCCACCTCGAAGCGCTGCTCTGCTTCGACTGCTCTTTCTCGTGGGCGCTACGGCACTTGGCGCCTGCCGGAACGACCCGGTGGCACCGGCCGCGGCGGTGAATCCACACGTAGTGTCAGTGTATGGTGGGCCGTGTGGGGACTTGCAGCCGACGCGGGTTCTGCCGTCGTCCACACCGCCAATGCTGGCGGGTGTTACTGTGACGGCGACCTTCGCGGGCTTTCCGTGGGATCTCATGCAGCAGATGCGATTCCCGCTGTATTATGGAGCAGGTCGAGCCAACTGCTTCAATTCGCCGACGGTGTCGTACGTCGCGGAGACGCTCTACGTCGCTGGCGACACCCCCATTCCGGCGCCGGATGGCGTTGCGGAAGAGTGGTGGGCGGCACTTTCGCCGCGTGAACAGAAGGCTCTCCTGCGATATGCAGAGGAGATGATTCGGTTGTATCCCGATCGATACTCGAAGCCAGGCTCCGTAATCAGGCAGTTTTTCGAGGAGTCGATGCTCCGTTCCAAAGCCCGCGCGCAAGTGCGCGCGACGGATTTCTTCGGGGCATCCCAGGAGACTGAGCTCTTTGCAGGCGGCATCTACGGCTGCACGCTGTATCAGGACTTCGTGCAGCGGGCAGACTGGGTGCTGACGAACAATCAGACGCGGGATCTGGTCGTCGAGCTGGTGACGGCATTTGCCGAGGCGGAGTTCCGGGCCCGACCGTACCGCGCCTTGGCCTTTGGTCGCAACGGTGCTGTTGGAGCCGCCATGGCGGCGCAGGATGGTCATGGCAGCGACTGCGGGCAGATGCTGTTCAACTCGATTCCGGGTGGGCGTATCGTCGTCACCGATCCATACGCCCCTACGCCGCCGTCGGCGCCGGGTGGCCAATTCTCGCCGCATCCCCGACCGGACGGTCCGCCGGGCGCCTGGTTGGACCAGTGAGATGACGGTCACGTGACGGGCGTCTCGAACGTTGGAGCGGGTGCGCGCCGTGCGGCGCGCACCCGCGCTGGCCGCACACTGCACCCGCATAGCACGCCACACCGAGCACGACACCGCACCGCGCCCGCACGACAGCACACCGCAGACGGCATTGCAGACGGCACCGCGGACGGCACCGCAGACGGCATTGCAGACGGCAACGCGGACTTCACCACACCCCCACCTTATTCCTCCTGTACTCCTCCCATGTCACTCCGCACTCTGCTGTTCACTGCCGCAACGATTACAGCCGGGATCGTGAATGCGCAGTCGGCCACAGCGCCGGCCGCACCACTCGCGCCACAGGCCGCCTTCGAGAGCTTCCTGCGCGTCGCAGCCATGGTCGGGAAGCCGGTCACGGAACTGGCATCCATCTGGCCGGCGCCGCTGACATCACCGTCGTCTCCGCGTCGCTTCAGCGTGACGGCGGCACACACCATCGAGATCGATATCGATGGCAATCAGGCTCTGCGCGACAGCGTTGCACGGGTGCGTCGCGCGATTTGGGATGAGCGGGTTCGGGACACCGTTGCGCTTGGCCGTCGCGTCGGCGAGCTGATGCGACAGCTGGAGCGTCTGGTAGGGCCGGTCGAGCGGTGTTCTGACCCACTTGGGCCGCCGGCATATCTCTTCGTCGGTCAACGTGTCGCGCGGACCTGGCGGCGCGGACTGGCTGGTCAACCGACGCAACTGGTGTGGGATGTGGCCCCTGATGATCGTCTTGGCATCACCGTGACGGTCGGCACGTTCGCGGACAACGGTGTGACCGCGTTTGCGTGCGATGCCAAGCGACCGTGAATCATCACGTCACCCGAACGATGACCGGCTGAGTCAGCGCAGCAGCGAGAGTACCAGCTCCATCGCTCGATCCGCGGCTCCGCGTCCTGCCTGTACGCGTTGCTGCGCCGCGTGGCCAGCAGCCTGCCGCGCGGTTGGCTCGGTGGGACCCAGCAACGTCTCCAGCCGTGCGATGAGTGCACGGGAGTTGATCACACTGAAGGCTCCTCCATCGCTGATCAGTAGGTCGGCATCACGGCTGTTGTGGAACTGCGGGCCGAACAACACCGGTACGCCAAACGCGGCCGGCTCAAGCACTGAGTGCAGGCCCGCCGAGTGGAAGCCGCCGCCGACAAAGGCGGTGTCGGCCAGTGCGTAGAGATCACCGAGTACGCCGACGCGGTCAACGAGCACGACATCTGCCGTCGTGTCAGCGGCAGCGTCGAGTCGTTCGCATCGCAGTCTGCGCTGCGTGGCCCACGACTCAATGGGCGCCAGATGCGCCGTCGTCGGTTCATGTGGTGCGATGACGAGCCGCACCTGACCGGGGAAGCGCTCTGCGAACTCGGCCCACGCCGGGAGCAGTACCGCTTCGTCAAACGGCCATGTTGACCCCGCCACCAGCGTCATCCGTCGCTCCGCGCGGAATCGTTCGAGCCAGGGCGCGGACGTGGCCGCCGCGGCCGCACGCGCCCAGACCTGATCGTATCGCGTATCGCCGGTGACGCGAATGACAGAGTGGCGTACGCCGATGTCGATCAGCCGGCTGGCATCGGCGTCATGGATGGCGCCGACCGCGTCCAGTGCAGCGTAGGCATCCCGCGCGAGCGCCGCCGCGAGCCCGCCACGACGGCCGGACCCTTCTGCCAGTGTCGCACTGATCATGCCGAGTGATACGCCGCGTCGCGCGGCCTGCTCGACGAGAATGGGCCAGACATCGAGCTTGCTGAAGATCAGTACGCTGGGCTGCAGTGCGTCGAGTGCAGCTGACATCTCGGCTCTGCCATCGAATGGCAGATAGTCGTGGAAGTCAGCGCCGCTGCGCTGTGCGAACGCTTCTGCACTCGGTGAAAAGTGGGTGTAGGCGAGCTGCACGTCGGGACGTAGCGCTCGCAGTCGCTGCATCACGGGCGTTGCCTGCAAACCTTCGCCCACACTCGGCGCATGGAACCATACCAGCGGCCGGCTCAGGTCGCGGCCGTGGCGAGCAAAGGCGCGATAGCGCTCGATCAGTCCGCGCCGTCCGGCCAGAGTCCGTGAGAGTTTTCCGTTGCCGGGAAGACCGGTCCAGACTGCGGCGCGAGCCACTGTGCCGGCGCCCGCATAGAGCGCGCGGAGCAGCGGATTCATCGCGAGAGCGACCGTGTGGCGATCAGCGGCGCGGGGCGGCGAGGGCCGCGTCGATGGCGCGCTTGAAGTACGCGAACGGATACGCGCCGGCGAGTACGCTGTCACCGATGATGAACGCCGGCGTGCCGTTGATGCCTGCCCCAGACGAACGCTCTGCGTCGCTGGCGATGAGTGGACGGGTGGCGTGTGTCGAGATGCACGCTCCGTACGCCTTCAGGTCGAGTTTCAGCGTGATGGCGAACCGGGTGAACATGGTGTCGGCCTTTGCGATACTTGCCCAGCGATCCTGTGCATCGAAGAGCGAGTCGTGCATGGTCCAGAACTTTCCCTGCACAGACGCACACATCGCGGCTTCCGCGGCCGGCCAGGCGTTCTGGTGGCTGCCAAGTGGCAGGTTCACATATGCCATGCGCGCCTTGCCGTTGTCGATGTATGCTGCGCGCAGCGTGCTGTAGGTCGAATCGTGGAAGTTCTTGCAGTACGGGCACTGGAAGTCGCTGATCTCGAGCACCATGACTTTGGCCGTCGAATCACCGGCGATCCGGCCCGCGTCGGCTTTGCGCAGGAGCACCGTGTCGAGCGCGACCGGGAGCCTGTCGGGCCCGTAGGTGGCGACGCCCGGCGCAGCGGCCGGTGTCGCAGCAGCGGCTGCGGGTGTGGCGCTTTCGGCTGTCTGTGTGCAGCCAAGCAACAAGGCCGCCGCGAGGGCGCCAAAGGCAAGACGGACGGGCATGGTCAGCGGGTCAGGATGAAGCGAGAAAACTACGTTGTCGCGGGCCCGTTCCGGCAATCTTCCTCCGCTGCCTCCGACCCGGGCATTCGGTGCCATTTGCACGAACTGCGGCGGCTGCCCTCCGGCGAAGCCGCCGCCTGGCGCCGAGCACCGGAGCGCCCCACCGGCTTCACCGGTGCCATTCGCCAACCGCACCTGCCGCCCGCAGGAACCGCCACCGCCGTTCGCCAACCGCCCCTACCGCCCGCAGGAGGCACAGCTGCTGTTCGCCAACCGACCGTAACGTTCACGATCACCACCGTCGTTTCCTGGCCGGCGCTTGCGCTTCTTCCTCGTGCCCCGCGCAGACACTAAAACGAGGAATGCCTGTCACGGCGCGACTCGCGAGTGTCGCAGGGTGACACTTCAGGAGCCGCGACGCGTATTATTAGGGTGCTTGCGCAGTCTCTCCATTTGCCCATTCGATGAACTACCTCGCGGCGCTCGTCGCCGGTGTTTTTGCCCTGCTGCAGGGTGTGTCGATTCCGGCGGCCCCGATGGGGTACGTCAGCGACTTTGCCAATATCCTCCCGGCTGATCGTGTCGCGTTGATGACGCGGATCGCCGAGGACGTGAAAGCCAAGAGTGGCGGCGAGATCGCGATCGTGACGCTCGCCGACATCGGCGACCGGCAGGCCTCGGAAATCGCACTTCAGATCGGACGCCAGTGGAAGGTCGGGCAGAAGGCCGGCATCGGCGATCGATCGCGGAACGCTGGCGTCGTCATCCTGCTCGTGCCGAAGGAGTCCAACAGCAGCGGCAGAGGGTCGTGCCGGATCGAAGTTGGTCAGGGCAGCGAAGGCTTCATCACCGACGGCATGTCCGGCGAGATCTGCCGTGAGGCAACGCCGTTCTTCCGCGAAGGGGACTATGCCCGCGGTCTGACGGTGGTGACGACGCTGGTCGCGCAGCGGTTTGCCCAGGAGTTCGGGTTCGCGCTGGACACCACGCTGGTGCCACGACGCCGGCCGCAGCGCGAGCCTGACGTGCAGATCAACCCGCTGGTGGTGTTCCTCATCTGTTTCTTCGTCATCTTCCTGATCTCGCGGATGGGGCGTGGTGGTCGTGGTGGTGGCGGCGGCGGCGGTGGCTTCGTGCCGGTCATTCTCCCGAACCTGGGCGGCGGTGGGTGGGGGAGTGGTGGCGGCTGGGGCAGTGGTGGTGGAGGAGGTGGCGGATTCGGTGGCTTCGGGGGCGGTGGCGGTTTCAGCGGCGGTGGCGGAGGATCGGACTGGTGACCACGGTGAAGACAGGGAATTCGGCAGTGGCCAGCGAAATGGCCGTCGGCGAGCTGGTCGCGGCCATCGAGACGC
>JANNVN010000127.1:0-6268 GCA_031414435.1 Gemmatimonadaceae bacterium | reverse complement strand
GAGCCAGTGCAGCTGCCGCGTTGACGATCGCCTGATCGGTGCCAGCTATGCGACTCGGGATCAGTCCGTCGCGGACGACCTGTGTCCAGGCCTCCGCATTATCGGTCCAGCTGGCAACGATGCGCGCATCAGGTGACTGATCAGGCATCAGGACGGGAGCGTGGGGTACGTCGGGATGCGGTCCTGCGGCGGATCGATCCGGACACTTGCGGTGGCGATGAAGATTTCCTGCAGAAACACGATCAACCCACCGATCAGCGCCAGCATGGCGGCGATGAACAACCCGGCAATCCACCGGGACGCGGTCACATCCATGAGTGCCGCGACGAAGAGCGTGACGATCACGAGGCAGATCAGCAGCGCACACAATGTGCAGAGCGTGATGGCCAGATTGATCAGCCGCGAGCGACGCGACAGGGTCGCAAGTCGGTCGCGCATGTCGTGGCGCTCTGTCCCCGCCGGCAGATCGTGATACTCACGCTCGAATCGGCGCGCGCGATCGATCACGCGACCAAGCCGGTTCGTGAGCACGTTGAGCATCGCGGCGACACCAGAGAGCAGGAAGACCGGTGCCACGGCCTGCTGAATGACGTGCGCGATATCGATCTCCGTGACGGCGACTGGCATCTGCGAATCCTACTCGCGTCCCGGCGCGGCGGGTCGGCGGGATGCCCGGTCCGCGGCATGCCGGTCTTCCCGCGCATGCAGCGCCGTCACTTCGGCCGGCGTCAACCGACGCCACGCCCCCTTCGGAAGGTCGCCAAGTGACAGCGGACCAACCGCGACCCGCACCAGCCGCATGACACTCGCATCGCAGGCCTCGACCATCCGCCGGATCTGGCGGTTGCGCCCCTCATCGAGATCGATCAACAACCAACCGTTGCGCCCGCCAGTGCGCAGTATCTCGACACGCACCGCAGACAGCCGCTCCCCTTCGCCGTCGCGCACGCCACCACGCAGCGCCGTGAGCAGTGCCTCATCGGGGACGCGGTCGATCTGCACATGATACGTCTTTCGGACGTGTGACTCCGGCGCGCTGACCCCGTTTCCCCACTGCGTGTCATTGGTGAATAGCAGCAACCCTTCACTGGCCTGATCCAGTCGACCCACCGGGCCGAGGAACGGCAAAGCGGGATCATCGAGGCAGCTGTAGACGGTGGCGCGCCCGCTCGGATCACTCTTCGTCGTCACCAGCCCACGCGGCTTGTTGAGCATGAGGTACACGCGTTCGGCCGCCTGGACACCGGTGCCATCGAGCTTGATCACGTCCGTCTCCGGCACGACGCGCCGACTGCTGTCGGTCACGCGCCGCCCATTAACGCGGACGCGCCCCTCGCGGACGGCCTGCTCCGCTTCTGACCGCGAGCAGATGCCGAGCTTGGACAGGGCCCGGGCGAGGGAGACCGTGCCGCGCGGAACTGGTGGGCCGGCGGGACGCGACGGCGAGCGTGATCGACGAGGAGAGGATGGCATCTGCCGACAAAGATGGTCGCAACGCTGCCGCGATGCGCGGCCTGCCGCTGTGCTGGCCCAAAAGACGGGGGGAAGCGATGTAACTTGCGTCTCTCGCCTGCATCTCTTGCCCGTCCTCCATGCATCGATCCTCATCACCGCGCGACGAGCGCTACCTCCTGCCGGTGCTGCTGGACAGCGCAGCAGCGCTCTCGCGGCAGTTCCTGGATGGCATCGCCGACCGGCCAGTCCAACCGGGTGCCGTGGTCCTTCCCGACGCGATGCTGCCGGAGGTTGGCATGGGCACGGAAGCCGTGCTTGAGCGGCTGCGCGACGATGTCCTGCCAGCCTTCACCGGAAGCGCCGGCCCCCGCTACCTCGGCTTCGTCACCGGCGGCGCCACGCCGGCGGCACTGGCGGCCGACTGGATCACCAGCGCCGTCGACAACAACGGGTCAGACGCATCGAGTGTCGCCGCCATCACGATAGAACAACAGGCGATTGCGATGCTGGTGAGTCTGCTCGCACTGCCACGGGAGACCGTCGGGTGGTTCGTGACAGGCGCGACGATGGCCAACGTCGTCGGATTGGCGACGGGACGGCAATGGCTCGGCGAACGACGCGACGTGGATGTTGCCGAGGCCGGAGCAGCGGCGCTGCCGGGGCTGCGGATTCTCTCAGGCACGCCGCACTCCAGCACCGTCAAGGCGGCCGCCATCCTTGGCATGGGGCGGCGAGTAATCGTGCCGGTTGCGACCCTTGCCGGCACGGAGCAGATCGACGTGAGAGCCCTCGAGTCGGCGCTGGTCGGCAATGATCAGCCGACGATCATCGTCGCGAACGCTGGCACCGTCACGACGACCGCTTTCGATGATCTGTCGCAGATCGCAGCGCTGGCGCGTGCGCACAACGCCTGGCTTCACGTGGACGGCGCGTTCGGGTTGTTTGCCACGCTCCTGCCATCGCACGCACAACGACTGGCCGGCTTGCACCTTGCGGACTCCATCTGCGGTGATGCGCACAAGTGGCTCAACGTACCGTACGACAGCGGGTTTGCGCTCACGCGACACGCCGATGTGCAGAGTCGTGTGTTCCGGAATGCTGCCTCGTACTTTTTCGAGGGCAACACACTGCCCGACCCGTTTCATTTCGCTCCTGAGAACTCGAGGCGGTTGCGTGCACTGCCGGTCTGGGCCTCGCTCCTCGCCTACGGCCGTTCAGGGATGGCCGACATTGTGGCCGAATGCTGCGCCTGTGCATCAGCCCTCGGTGCGTGGATCAGCGCCCACCCGGAACTCGAGTTGCTAGCGCCGGTCACCCTCAACATCGTGCCGTTCCGCCTGTCCGATGCGCTGCTCGCGGGGCGCGATGAAGCGGCGGTCGTCGGACAGTTTCTCTCAGCCGTCGCGAGCACCGGCGACGTGTTTCTGACGCCCGGCGCCTGGAACGGCCGACGTGGAGCCAGAGCGGCGTTCAGCAATTGGCGCACGACCGTGGGTGATGACCTGCCCCGGATCCAGCGCGGGATCACTGCGGGGCTTGCGACCGTCCGCCGCCCATGAGGCCCTGCGGCAGCGAATGCCGCGTCGATTGCGTATGAGCCGCGTATGAACATCGTGTCGATACTGCGAGCCATGGCGCTCCTGCGCGTCGTCGTGCCCTGCGCGGCCGTGCTGCTCGTGGCACTTGCCGCCGACGCACAACCAACCGCGCCCGGTCGGCCAGGCAGCACCCCGCCGGTGGTGGTGCCCAGCGTTGAAGCCGACGGCGCGATCAATGTCGAAACCGCCCCGCGGCCGACGACACAGGCGTACCGCACTCGCGTGCGCCCGACGATCGATGGCCAGCTGAATGAGCCGGAATGGGGGATGGGTCCCGCGATTGCGAACTTCGTCCAGCAGCTGCCGCGCACGGGGTATCCTGCCACCTTCCCGACGGTGGTGCACGTGATGTTCGACGAGGACCACCTCTACATCGGCGCCACGCTCTACGATCCCGAGCCGCAGAAAGCCATCATCGCCGGCAAGGAGCGCGACTTCACTTCCGGCGGCAGCGACTTGTTCGGGCTCGTGCTCGACACCTTCAAGGATCGCCGCAACAGCTTTCTGTTCGTGGTGAATCCATCGGGCGCGATGCGTGACGAACAGACATACAACGATTCGCGCACCGTGGTTGATGCCTGGGATGGTGTCACACGGGTGCGCACTTCGATCGGCGACTCCGCCTGGACGGTTGAACTCGAGATTCCACTGCGCACACTGCGTTTTGATGCGACACGTTCGCCGCAGGAATGGGGCGTGAACTTCATCCGACGAGTGCGCCGCGCCAGCGAGACGTCGTACTGGGCACCACTCGAGCGGCAGTACCGCGTGCACCGCATGTCGAAGGCGGGAACGCTGACGGGGCTCGACAGTCTGCGCCCGGGCCGGAACCTGCAGGTGAAGCCGTATCTCGTTGGAGGAAACTCCGTCGGGCTGCAGGTACCAGCCACTGCGCTCGGCTCGCGCGCCGACGTCGGTGTCGACATGAAATACGGTGTCACACCATCGCTGACCCTCGACGCGACCTACAACACCGACTTCTCGCAGGTCGAGGTGGACCAGGAGCAGGTCAACCTGACGCGGTTTGGACTGCTGTTTCCAGAGCGGCGCGAGTTCTTCATTGAAAACTCCGGCTCATTCCAGTTCGGCGACGTGGTCGAACGCAACTACCGCATGGGTGCCAGTCCGAGTGACTTCACCTTCTTCAACTCGCGGCAGATCGGGCTCACGCCGGACGGACGGCCCATTCCGATCGTCGGCGGCGCGCGGCTCACTGGCCGGCTCGGCCAGTGGGATGTCGGCGCGCTGAACATGCAGACCGAGCGACTGAGCAGCATTCCGGCAGAGAACTTCGCGGTGTTGCGCGCACGACGGAATCTCTTCGGCAAGTCGGACGTGGGTGTGCTGCTGCAGAATCGCGCTGCGACCGACAGCAATACCTGGAACCGCAGCGTTGGCGTCGACGCCAACTTCCGTCTCGGCAGCAACGTGATCGTCAATGCCTACGCTGCGCGCAGCGATGCACCGGATACCACGAAGGACGGAACCGCCGCACGCACTCAGGTGGCGTACCGGGGCAAAGTCTGGAACACCTCCGCCATGTGGAAACGCGTCTCACAGGGGTTCGCTCCGGGCATCGGGTTCGTACGCCGACGTGACTTTCAACAGTTCTACGGCACGATCGGCGCGCATCCGCGCCCCCGGATCCCGGGAGTGGCCGAGCTGAATCCGTACGTCGTCGTCGACTACATCACCGACCTGCGCTCGCAACTGGATACGCGCACACTCTCCGGCGGCTTCGACGTGACACTCAAGTCGGAGGCGGTGCTGTCGATGCTCGTGAGTGATCAGTTCGACCGCATCGAACAGACGTTCACATTAGTGCCTGGCCGTACCGTGGCCCCCGGGTCATACGCGTGGCGCGAAGCCACCGTGAAGTACACGATGGCACCTGCCAGTCGCCTCCTCGGCACTGCCAATGCCACCATCGGCGATTTCTATTCCGGATCGCGACGCAGCGCCGGAGCCGGCGTGACGTGGCGCGTCTCGCCCTCCCTTGCGGTCGAGACGAGTTATCAGCGCAACAGCATTGCGCTGGCAACCGGCGATTTCGTCGCCAACCTCGCGGGGCTGCGCATGCGCTACGCCTGGTCAACCACGCTGCTGAGCAGTGCCTTCGTGCAGTACAACACGCAGACGCGGTCCTTCAGCACCAACGCCCGCCTCAACTGGCGCTGGGCGCCGCTGAGCGACGTCTTCCTGGTCTATACCGATCGTCGCGACAGTGAGTCGTGGGTGCAGAACGAGCGTTCGATTGCACTCAAGGTGACGCGGATGCTGGCGTTCTGAGTCTCGACGCAGCAACGGATGAGGCTGCACCAATGCAGCACATACCGGCGGCTCCCGTCGGGCTCGAGGGTACGTTCCTTGCTTGCCTGTGAAGCGAATTGTGCCGCCGCTGGCCACCTTCCCGTCCCGAGTCTGATGCGCACCTTCTCTTGCCACGACCGTCCGCTCCGTATCGTGCAGCGCTCGCTCGTGGGACTGGCGATGATCATGGCGGTGTCCGCGTCGTTGGGAGGGCAGAAGCGCACCCGAGCCGTTCGCCGGGCCACCGGGCCCGATACGACGGCGCTGCTCGCCAGCTGCCAAGCCGGGAAGAGCGCCCCGTGCCTGTCGATGGCCGGCCTGCTGCTGGCCGGCAAACCGGTCGCCGCTGACACGGCACGAGCACTCAACCTGATGGAACAGGCGTGCCGCGCCGGCAGCGCCCGCAGCTGTGGGCAGACGGCCTGGATGCTTCGACAGGGTCTGGGCGTCAAGGCCGACACCAGCCGAGCCTTTGCGCTGTTTGGTGTCGGGTGCACCGCTGGCGATGCGAAATCCTGCACGTCGCTTGGGTACATGTACGAGGTGGGCGCCGGCATCACGAGCGACAAGGCGCAGGCCGCTACGTACTACGATCGCGGTTGCACGGCTGGCGATAGCCGCGGCTGCGCCAATCTTGGAGCGCTGCTCGACACCGGTCTGACGGTCGGCAGTTCCGCGGCCCGATCCAATGCGCTGCTGACCAAGGGCTGCACCGGCAAGGTGGCTGCGGCATGCACGAACCTCGGTACACGCTTCGAAGCCGGTCGGGGCACTCCAGCCAACCCTCAGCGTGCGGCCGCGTTGTACGGGCGCGCCTGCCGCGATGGCGAACTCACCGCGTGTCTCAATCTCGGTGCGCTGACGGCCGAGGGGCGTGGTGTGCGGCGTGATCCGGTGCGAGCGGC
>JANNVN010000126.1:0-20263 GCA_031414435.1 Gemmatimonadaceae bacterium | reverse complement strand
ACGCGCGGCCGGATGCAGCGGTCTCGACAGCGGCCCGGGTGATCGCCCGCAGCCCAGGAGGGGTTGCCTCTGTGATGGCCAGACCGATATCTGCCGCTGGCGAAACACCGGAGTCCGTAGCGCGAACGGCGGCCTCATGGTGTTCGGATTCGACGACAGCCGCAGGCAACGTGGCGACCGCCAGTGCGGGCTCCTCCGGGTTTCCGAGCGATTGCAGGAGGCGCTCGATCTCGTCGTTTTGCGGGTCCGCATCCAGCACGCGCGTATACCACTGCCGCGCTTCATTGAGCTGATGGTGCGACTTCGCAATATCGCCGAGGTGCCGAAGCGCGATCAGGTTCTCGTCGTCCAGCTCCACCGAGGTCAGAAACACCTCGCGCGCGGCGTCGACATCGCCCTTCTCGAAGTACGCCCGTCCAAGGACGATATGCCCGCTCATATGGCCCGGCTGGGACGGCAAGTGCTCCCGACAGAGCGCAATGGCCCGGTCGAGGTCGTTCGATTTGCGGTACTCGTTGGCGAGCGGCACGAAGTAGCGCCGCGGGTTCTGCATATACTTGGCCGTCAGCTCCTGCAGCCGTGAACCAGGCGCCATCAAGACCTCGGAAATTGTCTGCGGGTGCACCAGCCCATCCCAGGGCACCGAAGGGACGAAGATAGCCGACATGCCAGACGAGCGTCAAATCGCGTCTGGCCAGCGAAGTATCGCTGTCACTTGAAGTTGGGCCATGCAAACGTCTAACTTTCGCGGCTGTTGTCGCCCGCGGTACAGGTCGTTCCCTCGAGGAGTTCCGTTCAGTGCTGCAGACGTTCCGCTCGTTCGGTAAGTACATCTTCTGGGGCCTCGCCGTGACGTTCATCGGCGGCTTCGTCTTCTATGAATCTTCCGGCCTCTTTGGCCGCGACTCCGGTCCCACGCTTGGCACCACGGTGGTCAAGGTCGACGGTCAGGACGTCACCTACGGAGCGTATCAGCGCGCCCTTGAAGCGGCCGTGCAGTCCGAGGAACAGCAGCGCGGGCGGTCGCTCACGATGGACGAGCGTGCGCAGCTGGAGACGAAGACGTATGACGAGATCGTCACCGAGATTCTGCTCGAGCACGAATACTCGAAGCGCGGCATCTCCGTCACGCAGGAAGAGATCGTCGAGTATGCGAAGTTCTCGCCGCCACCGCAGTACGCACAGCTGGCCGAGTTGCAGACCAACGGCCGCTTCGACTTCGAGAAGTACCAGCGCTTTCTCCGGAGCCCGCAGGCGAGAGCGCAGGGGTTGCTCGCGCAGCTCGAGGGCTATTACCGCAGCACGATTCCGAAGCAGAAGCTCTTCGAGCAGGTGGCTGCCGGCGCATTCGTGAGCGATTCACGGCTGTGGCAGATCTATCAGGACTCGCACGACTCGGCGCAGGTGTCGTACATCGCCATGCGGCCGAACGCCGCGGCACCGACTGCCGACGTGACCGACGCCATGGCGCGCACCTATTACGAAGCGCACAAGGCCGACTTTGAGCGCGCGAGCCGGGCGGCGGTTTCTGTCGTCTCGATTCCGTTGATCGTGACGGCGGGCGATACCGCTGCCACCCGTGACTCTCTCCTCGCGCTGCGCGCGCAGATCAGCGCCGCGGCGGATCAGAAAGCTGCGTTCACAGATTTGGCGAAGCAGGTTTCGAATGACACGACGTCGGCCGTCAACGGCGGCGATCTTGGCAAGAGCACCGGCGATCAGTTTGTGCCAGCCTTCACGGCAGCAGCAAAGGCGCTGGCCGTCGGCCAGATTTCAGCGCCGGTGAAGACGGACTTTGGCTGGCACCTCATTCGCCTCGATGCGAAGGCCGGCGACTCGCTCAGTCTCAGGCACATTCTGCTCGCCGTGACGCTGAACGAAGCGGCCGCCACACGGGTGGCGAAGCGAGCCGACTCCCTGGCCACCCAGGCCGGGAACGCAGAAACCCCGCAGAAGTTTGACGATGCCGCGAAGAAGCTTGGCTTGCCCGTCATGCGCGCAACCGCCTTCGAAGGTGATCCGCTGACGATTGCCGGCCGCTACATCCCGAACGTCAGCGCGTGGGCGTTCAGCGGCACTGCGGCCGGTGAATCGAGCGACATGTTCGACGATGCCAGCGGCTATTTCGTGGCTCGCCTGGATACGCTGCACCCGAAAGGCATCGCCGCGTTCGCGGAAGTCCGTGACGAGATCAAGGATCGACTGGCGCGCGAAAAGATCATCGACGAGTTCATGACGCTCGGCCAGAACATCACGAAGTCGGCGAGTACACTCGGTTTCGAGACCGCGGCGCAGCAGCGCGCGTTGACGGTCGAGAAATCAGGAATGTTCGCTCGCACGATGCAGACCGAAGGGCTTGGTGGATTCAATGAAGCAATCGGAGCCTCCTTCGCACTTCCGATCGGTGCAGTCAGTCAGCCGGTCCGGACGGTGCTCGGTGTGTTCGTGATTCGCGTCGACAAGCGCGTGGCCGCAGACCGGGCCGCGTTTGACAAGCAGAAGGAGCAGCAGCGCGCGCAAGTGCTGCGCGGCATGCGCGAGCAGATGGTGCGGGACTACCTCGAAGGATTGCGCAAGGGCGCTTCGGTGGTCGACCGCAGGAAGCAGCTGAACAGTGCAGCGCGCAGACAGACCGCCGCGTGAGCTGAACAGCGGGCGCATGAGAACCACAAAGCGGGGCACCGAACTGAATCCGGTGCCCCGCTTTGTGGTTTCGTGCACCGGACCTGTGCTGCGACCGCGAGTCAAGCATGCTTGCACTGCGATCAGGACAGATCGCAGCCACAGCCTCACTGAGTCAGCCACACGTCTGGCTGGACCGCAGCGTCAACCGATTTCAGCACCTGCCGTCACCGCAACGCGCTCGTGCCTAGATCAGCCGCTTCGGTTCGGCAGTCGGATCGTCGATACGAACGGGGGGCTCCGGCGCACGGGAGACTTCGGCGCGCGAATTCATCTCACCTTCGCGAAAGGACTTGTCCACGTCGCTGACATTCTTCTTGAACTGGTTGATGCCTTTGCCCAGTGCTCCAGCGATCTCGGGGATGCGCTTTGCACCAAAGAGCAACAGCACCACCACCAGAATCAGCATGGTCTCACCCATGCCCAGTCCGAACGGCATAACCCATCTCCTAGAAAAGGGACCGCGCAATAAGGTACGCGATCAGGACCCCGAGCAGACTCAGGAGGGACACGTCGAGCGCAATCGGCCCAAGCGCAAACTTGAGGATCACGAGGTCAATCTGCAACGGACCGAGGCTCGGCGTGACGCCAGTGGTCAGGAACGCCTTCACACTGCCCGCCGGAAGAAATCGACGCGAGAACTGCGTCAAAAACCCGCCGACGATGAAACCCACTGCAAGCACGACGGCGTGAAACGCTGGCCGATGCCTTGAGGAACCGCCACGAGACGCCATCACCACCGCCGATCGAGGACGTACCCAACAAGCTCGAGCAGCGCAGAACGAGCCGCTGTCTCGGGTAGTGCGACAGCGATCTCTTCCGCCTCTTGTGCAAAAAGCTCGCCCTTCCGCCGCGCGTACTCGATGCCGTCGGCATCAACGACCAACGAGATCACCCGACTGATCGAGCTCTCGCTCGGATCGGCGCTCGCGAAGAAGCGCTCGACTTCGCGCCGCGCCACCACTGGCATCCGACGAAGGGCGGCGATCAAAGGCAACGTGACCTTCCGCTCACGGAGGTCGGCGCCTGACGGCTTGCCGGTGATCTCCTGTCCTTCCACGTAGTCGAGCAGGTCATCCGCGACCTGAAATGCCATGCCAAGGCGGTCCCCGAAGCGAGCCAGGGCCGCCCGATGGGACGGGGCGCCGCAGATGGCTCCCACCTCGCAGGACGCACTCATCAGCGACGCCGTCTTGGCATGGTTCAGCCGGAAGTACTCCTCTTCGCTGAACTGGAGCGAATCGACCGCGGAGAGCTGCCAGAGTTCCCCCATCGTCATCGCCTTCGCCGCTTCAGCAATCACGGTGAGTGACTGCATGTCGCGCGTACCGACCAGGTGCCTGACCGCCTGAGAGTACAAGTAGTCACCCATGATCACGGAGACCTGATGACTGAAGCGCGCGTTCACCGTCGGCATGCCGCGCCGCAGTACTGAGTGGTCGACGGAATCGTCATGGACGAGCGTAGCGAGATGAATCAGCTCAACCACTGCGGCGTGATCGATCGCCAGCGTGCTCCGCGAATCTTCGACAGCGTTCGCGAGCAGCACCAGCGATGGGCGCAGCAATTTTCCCTGCATGCCTTGCAGGTGGCGATTCACCTCGCCGATGAGCGGGTTATCGTCGGCAACGATCTCCCACATGCGGGATGCTACGAGTTCGAGCTCCGCACGGACCGGATACTGAATTCCGGCAAGCGGGTTGTCGAGCCCGGCCCTCGCGGGAACCGGTAGGCTCATCTAGGCGGGCTGCTGCAGGGTCTGGATACGGGCTGCGACGTCACGGAAGCGGATGTCGACGGCGTATACCCTTTGATAATAGCGAAGCCCGTCTTCTCGTGCCCCAAGTGCCTCGCTGGCCAGCCCGAGGAGGTACAGCACTCCACGCAATGTGTCGTCGCCGTGAGCCACCGTCGGGTCGTCCAGCGCACGGAGCAACAGCGTCCGTGCCACGCCCGGCTCCTGTTTGTCCAGAAAACACCCGCCAAGGGCTTCGATCGACTCGACCCGCTTGAGCCGGCTCCGGGACGCGATCTGGAACTCCGCGATCGCGTCGTCGATGAGCCCCATCTCACGGAACGCGATGCCGAGGTCGAAGTGACTATCCGCATCATCCATCGGAATCGTCTTTTCGATTCCGTCGCGGAACTCCTGCAGGATGTGCTGAAAGTCCGCTTCGTGGTCACCCGTTTGCTTCGGTTCACCGATGGTCATCCGGGCGGACTTCGGCTCCTCGTCATCATGGAGGATGTCCGACAGATTGACGTAGCTCGGCGTTGGCCGCTTCGGGCGTGCCGGTGCGGGCGGCGGCGGCGGTTCCACGACGGCCTCCGGCTTGCTTACGACCTCGAGGACAGCCTCAGCGTCCGCGAACATCGGAAGGCCGCTCAGGTCGGGACCGCTTGATTCGAGCGAACCGAAAGTGGAGAGATCCGCGCTGTCGAGCTCGATTCCTGAGTGGTCATCCCCGCCGAATGCCTGCGGCGGAGGCACGACCGGAGTGCTCAGCGGCGTGGGGCGCGGCGGCGACGACGGCGGCCGTGGTGTGTCCGGCAGTGATACTGTCGAGACATCGTCATCCAAGGCGATATCGAGGAATTCGACATCGCCAGTCGTCTCGACCTCCGTGTACGCCTCAACGGCCGACTCGGCGGACTCCGGCGCGTCGTGGATCACGCCTGCGGCAGGCTCGATCGAGCCCTCGGCGGGCGCCTCAAACGATGTCGCCTCGAACCCATCGAGGGTGCCGTTCGACGGCATCTCGTCGAACTCCACGCCCGCTGGCGTGGTCAGCTCGAGGCCCTCGAGGCTGGCCGTCGGCGCAGGCCGCTGCAGATCCCCGCCAATCATCGGCGACGTCTCGAGGGCGCCGAAATCATCATCACTGTCGATGAACACGAGCGACGGGTCTGCCCGCTTCCCGGCGCGATTCTGATCCGACTCTGGTGCCCACTGCTCGTCGATCTCGCGCGCAACCTGCGCGACGCCCTCGGCTTCGTCCGTCCGGCCGGCGACGGCGTGCAAGCGATGCAGCACGGTCAGATGCGGCAGCGCATCCGGCTTTCTGCCCGCCCGCAGCAGCTGTTCAACCACGACTGAACGGACGTGCACATCCTCTGGTGACAGCTCGGCGAACTCACTCAACGCCTTGAGCGCTTCTCCATGCTGGCCAAGCTTTTCCAGTGCTTCGGCGACCGACAGGTAGTGCCGCTGGGCATCGACCACCATGCCCTTTTCGGCCGAAAAGCGAGCCAATCGACGCAGGGTCGGCACGTGCCCGGGCCGCTGCCGGAGGATCTTGTTGCAGAGGGCGATCGCATTGTTGAGAAAGCCGCTCAGCGCGTACTCGTCAGCGCTCCTTTCGAAGAGCGAGATCGCTTCGTCGATCTGGCCGATCCGAAGATGCAGATCACCCACGCGATTGCGCAGGGCGACGTCGACGTCATCCGAGCCGCCGTGTTCCGCCAGCAACTGCTGGTAGAGTGCCAGCGCTTTCTCGGGCTGTTTCTTCAGCTCGAGAGCGGCGGCCTGCTGTTTGAGCACTGCGGGGGATGAAGCCATGCGCGAGACGGCGGGGTGACAGGGGGTGGACCTGCTCAACCGATAACGAACTAAGGTAGGGCTAAGTCACAGCTGTCTCAAGCGTTTACATCACTGAAACACTGCCCTGCGGTGCACCAGCCCCCGTCTTTGGCGGCCGGATCCCGGACCCTCGACGCCGCCTCAGGCCATCACGTCACGGATTCGATCAAGCCGGAGCGGAGCCTGCGCCTCGCCCCGACAGGCGTAGTAGCACCGGTTGCAGTCGATGGGCTGATACCGGCGCCAGTCCTTCCAGTGAAAGTCGACCGGGAAGTCCGGGCACCGACGAACGCCGCCCACCGGGTCGATGTGGATGGTACTGATCCCGCTTTCACAGAGCTCCGACATCTCACCCCTGGTATACCGGGGCAGTTGCTCGAGGTAATGGTCCGAATTCGTGATCACCCCGCGCCGCTGCCGCTTATAGGCGAGCAGATCCCTGACCAGGTCCTCGATCTCGGCCTGTTGAACACCGGTCAGCAGATGGTCGGTGTTTCCATTCTTGAAATCGGTGTAGACGCTGTAGTTCACGCCGCACCCGAGTTCGGCTGCCCGCGCCAGGATGGGCCGGATCTGGTCCAGGTTGTCATGCTTGATGACCGTGTTGAACCGGATGTTGTCGATCCCCCGGGCCCGCATCCCTTCCACGCTGTCGAAGATCTTCTTCGTCAACCCGGGAATACCGCGCGCGTCATCGTGGCGACCATCGAGATAGTCGAGCGAGATACTGAGCTGGTTGATGCCGGCGTCCTTCAGCGACTGCCCCCGCTCCGCCGACAGCATGCCCCCGTGCGTGATCAGCGTCATGTACTTCCAGCTGATCGCCCGGTCGACACCGGCGATCAGCTCCTCGAGATCGCGACGCAGCAGTGGTTCGCCCCCGGTGAAGCAGACCAACATTGGATTGAAGAACTTCGCCGCATCGGCGTAACTCTTCAGCTCGCGCTCCTTCTCGGAGGCGTCGGTCTTCCAGTAGTCGCAGAATCCGCAGCGTGCATTGCAGCGCAGCGTGACTTCGAAATGGACCAGCACCGGCATCCGGCGAACGCGCAGCGAGACGTATTTCCGGAAGAACCCCGGGACGTGCCATGGTTTGAATCGTGCCGAGAGCATCAGCGCGTCGTGCCTTCGGGCCGCCGGAACGTCTGCTGGTCGAAGTTGAACTTCAGATCCGGCTGCGCCTTGAGGGCGATGAAGAAGGAGAACGCGAAATTCCCGTTCGGTGCCTGCGTGAAGTTGAAGATCGCGCGCCAATCGTGCAGTTCACGCTGCAACGACACCGTCTGCGCGGCGAACTGTCCGCGCACGGCGTCGTAGGTGGTGGACCACTGCGTTGCCCACTTCGGCGTCAGGTTGAAGCTGGTCTGCACCTGCAGTGACTTGAGCGGAGGGTTGATGATGATGGGCGATCCCGCACCGACAATCAGTGAATTGTTGTCGATGCCCGGGAGGTTCCCATTCTGGTTGATGCACTCCTGGAGCTGGAAGGGATTCGGATTTCCCTGCAGGAGTTTCGCGCACCGCTCCTCGACTGGCGGCAGCGCGATGAGATTGGCGCCGACAGGCGGGCGTTGCCGGGTCGATGAATATGACAGGTTCACTGACCACCCCTGCCCGCTTGGGATGGCGCCAAAACCCGGTCGCACCTGATTGCCATTCAGCCCGCGATTCACGCCCTGAATCGTGTTCTGGTCATTGCGCAACTGCAGCGAATCGGCGGCCGTCAGATTCGTCGGCGCAGGCTTGAAGTCGCGCGCTCCGAACAACTTGGAGATCCACTGAATCACGCCAGTAGTACGATCCAGGCGGAGCGACGCGCGAATCTCCTCGCGGTACGGCTTGAACACGGCCGTATCTGAAATCGGATTGCCCTGAAAAAGAGAGAACCGGCTGCCGAAGTCGAATCCCGGGAGGAAGTCCGACCGAAGTCCGAGGCCCCACGAGGAGCTGGTGAGGCCCGCGAACCGGGTCACCTTGTCTGGTGTCAGTGACCGACGCTTGATCTCCTGATACTGGAGAAAGTTGTACGAGACGCCATCGGTCTGAATACTGAGCGCGCGCACCTTCCGGCCAGCATCCGGAGCCGAATCAGCCGGAGCACGAAGCTTGACTTCGATGTTCTGGTTCACGCTGAGGGAAAGCACATTCTGGGGCAGCGCGCCGAGATACCCCTTCTGCGCCTGGAGCATCGCACGGAGATACTCCTCGCTCACTTTTGCCCTCGGAGCAACGGACCACGCGAGGACAGGGGAGAATGAGTGCCGGATGCGAGAGATGGGGCCGATCCCAGGAAAGAAACCAAACAGCGTCGGCGCGATCGCGAGGTTGAAGCTCGGGCGCTTCGTCTGTGCGACATACCGCCCGCCCGATGCCGACGAGCGCGCCCAGAACGGCCCCGGGTCTACGTTCGCGAATTGCACGCTGGGCGAGATGTTCCATTTGCCGCGGCTCAGTGCCGGCAGACTGAAGCTGGTGCGCCAGTCAATGCGCGTCTCGGTGTAGCCATCAAAAAAGCGAATCACCTGGACCGTATCGCGCACACCGTTACCCCGATCGATGATCTCGTCCACCGTCTTCTGCTGAATCCCGGTGTTGGCGTCATCCTGGATATCAAATGAGTTGTCGAGATTGAATCCGAAGATCTGCAGTGGCGTGTTGAAGCTCAGTGACGTCCGACGGACGTTCAGCGCCAGCGTGTCATTCCCGGGGTTTCCGCTGGCATCGACGAAGTAGCGCAACGTTGACTGCCCGCCGCTTTGCGTGTTGGTGCTCCGTGATTCGGAGGCCGTGATCGTGGGCGACCACGTGAGCCAGCTGCCGACAGTGATCGGGGCCGAATTGATGTTCAGCGTTGGCAGGGTCTGGTCCACCTGGGGCCGTCCGGTATACTGCGTCCGATTGGCGCCAAGCGCGACGGTGAAGGGTCCGACTGCGGTGGTGTAGTTGGCCGACGACCGAAAGGTGGCCACCGATGCGAAGGCGTTGAACGCCGTCGTCCGCTGGACAAGTGTGTTCGACACGTAGTTGATCGACGTGTTGAAGCTCGTCTTGCGCGAGAAACGCTGTTGGTGACTGAACTGTACATTCAGATTCGTGCTGCCATCCGTCAGGCGCTGATACGACGACCCGAGACTGCCGCTCAGAAACCGCCGCAACCAGTTGTACCGCCATTGGAGGTTGTACCGCGTGAATCCGAAATCACTGGCGTTCAGCGGGTCGATGTTGGCGCCGCTGCGCCAGTCGAGCCAGGCGGAAACGTCCTGGTAATCGCCGATATTGAAGTAATAGCCGAGATTCTCGATCGTGCGCCGATAGAGGGGACCGTTTCGGACGATCTCGCTGAATCCGACGCGCGGATTCAGCATGCCGCTGCGGCGCCCTGAGCGCACGTCCTGGAAATAGAATGGCAGCCAGAAGATCGGCACATCATAGACGTACAGCACTCCCGGACGGCCCACCGCCAGCTTGCCCTTCACCAGCTTCAGTTCCCGGGAGCTGAAGTGATAGTGAGGCACCGAATCGTCGCAGGTGGTAATGGTGCCGCCGCGCCCGAAGAACGCCGCCTCGAGCCCGAGACTGTCATTCGCGAACCCGGCACTCTGCGCATCGACATAGTACTTCTGTCCGCTCTCGATCGTGGTGCGCACGTATCCGACCGTCCCGCGGCGCTCCGTGGTGTTGTAGAACATCGTGCCACGCGAGATCACATCGTCACCGCCGCGGGCGGGGTCGCGCAGGACGTTCTCGGCACCTCGCGCGCGCACCACCTTGGTCGAGTCGTCATACACGATCGTGTCGCTGACCATGATCGTCTGGTCGCGGCCAATGGCCGCCCGCGCACTGTCGCTGCGGATCAGCGTGAGGATCTTGTTCCGTGCGTCGAATGTGACCGACTTGCCCTGGAACCGCGTCACGGTGTAGCCGGAGCGCGCCAGAAGCGAATCGATCACCGGATCAGACTCGGCCCACCGGACCAGTTCCTTCGGCGTCGAATCGGACGCCGTTGAATCTTTGCCTGCGGTGCGCCGGAGGGTGTCAGCACGCGTCCCGCCGCGCGGCACCGAGTCACGGCGCACCGGTGCCCGGCCACCCTGAGCGAGGACTGGTACACTGAGCACCAAAAGCGCTCCGATCAGTGCACCCAGCCGGCGCACTACGCCAGCGCCTCGACGTCGGATTCGCCTTCCGACGCCAGCCGGCGGCGTTCCTTCCGCGCAAACACGATGGTGCTGGCGACAATACTGACTTCGTAGAGGCCATACAGCGGCGCCATCAGCATCACCGTGGTCGTGATCAGGTCACCAGGCGTAATGATCGCCGCCCCAACGAAGGACGCCACCAGCGCGTGGCGGCGGAACTGGCGCAACTGCTTCGGCGTGATGATGCCGAGCGCGGTCAGCCCAACCAGCAGGATCGGCAACTCGAAAACCGCACCCATGCTTAGCGCGAGCGACGTCGCAAAATCGAAGTAGTCCCGCGCGGTGATCATCGGTTCAAGTGCCGCCGTCTGGAACTCCATCAGGAACTTGAGCGCAAAGGGCAGAACGAAGAAGTACGCCAGCGACGCACCCATCATGAACAGGCAGGTCGCTGCAAACAGGAGAGGAATCACAACTTTCTTCTCATGCTTGTACAGCGCCGGTGACAAAAAGGCCCACAACTGATACAAGAGCACCGGTGCCGCCAGCGCGAATCCAACGCCGAGCGACACCTGCATCACGATCGAGAACGAGTCACCGGGATGGGTGAAGATCAGCTTTCGACCCATCAGGTATGGCAGAATCGGTCGTTCGAGCAATCCGATGAAGTCGAACTTGATCACCAGCAGAAAGCCGATGGCGACACAGATGCCAACGGCAACGACCACCTTGAGCAGCCGCTTTCGCAACTCCTCGAGGTGATCGAGAAATGGCATGTCGCTCATCTGCGCCGCCTCGTGTCTACGGTGTGCCAGTGCGCAGTCGCTCACGGGCCAGATCGGCCTCGTCGCTGCGCGGATACGTCTTGATGAGCAGATCGAGCACTTCGCGCGCCTTGTCCGACTTGCCTTGTGTGCCGAGCAGCGCCGCACGCTTGAACATCGCGGTCGGGGCCTTCTCACTCCGCGGGAAGCGGGTGTAGACGCTCAGATAGGCGGCCTCGGCATCGATCGGCTTGCTGTCGCGCTCGAGTGTCTCGGCGACGTAGTACTGCGCATCGCCCGCACGCTCATGCTGCGGATACTGAATCAGGAAGTCACTGAAGCCGGCGCGGGCAGCCGACGTGCTGCCACGACGCAACTGATCGAGTGCCATCGTATACAGCTGATTCGGACCAGGCGCGCCCGGCGCGGGCGCAGAACTGTTGGACGCTGCCGCCGTCTCCGGTGGCTTGCCTGACGCAGGTGGCGCGGTGTTGCCAGCCGACGGTGCACTACTTGGCACGGGCGCGGGTGCCGGCGCAGTGACAGGCGCCACAGGCGACGACTGGATGATCGCGTTGCGCTGCTCGAGCTCTGCACGAAGCTCGGTGATCCGGGACTGACTCTGCCCCGTCAATGCCCGAATCTCGATCAGGCCGTCCCGCACCTTGAACAGGTCGCCCATCACGTTGCCCTGATAGGCGGCCAGTTCGCCTTTCAGGCCTCGCACTGAGTCATTCAGCGCGACCATCGTGCGGATCACACTGTCAAACTGCACACGGCGAATCGAATCCCGAAACGCGTACTCCGAGCGCATCGACTTGAGATCGGTCTGCAGCAGCAGGACATCCTGCTTCGACGCGACGCAGGCCGTCGATACCGCGGCTCCAAGCGCGAGAGTGGCCAGCCGCAGACGGGTCATCGCGGCGGTACCCGCAGCGCGTCGCCACCGCTCAGGATCTCGAACTCTGCGCGGCGATTCCTCAAGAATGCACCATCGTCCTCCCCGCTCGCAGCGGGCCGCTCTTCGCCGAACGAGACGACATCGATGCGTCCCGCCGCGATGCCCCGGTCGGCGAGGTACTTGCGCGTCGCAGCGGCACGGCGGAGGCCGAGTGCAAGGTTGTATTCGTCACTGCCGCGCGAGTCCGTGTGGCCGGAGATCCGGATTCGAAGTCCGATGTTGGTTCGCAGCACCGGCAACTTGGCATCCAGCACTGCACGGGCAGCATCGGTCATCTCGGCGGCGTCGTACTCGAACAGCACCGGCGCCTCGAGGATGGCGCGAAGGTTCGCGGCCTCGTCGGCCGATGCCGCCCGCGACAGGCTGTCGGCCCGTGCCCTGGCAAGCGAATCGCGAACGAACCGTTCGCGGGCCGCCCGGGCCGCCGAACCGTCATCGGTGGTCGCAGCGGCGCTCGGCGTCAGCGGAACCGGCGCAACCGGCGTCGGCTTCTTCCGGCACGCACCCAGCGCACCGGCGGCCAGCATCAGACACGCGCCAACGAGACGACGATTCATTACAGGGCTCCAAGCAGGAAAAGAGTGGTGGCTACGAGGTTCATCGGTTGACGCGCGGAGACCAGGCTGCCAGGCGTGCGCTCCCGGCCGATGCTACCTGCCGGGCCCGCCCTGTCTCCGTGTCGATCACCCACAACTGCCGGACACCTGACCGGGTGGAACTGACGACGACATGCCGCGAGTCCGGCGCCCATGCCGGATCCTCATTCGACGCCTCCGCCGTGAGCTGCTTCACGGCCCGGTCGCGCAGCGTGATGATCATGACCTGAAAGCGCCCTCCGATCTGAGACTGGAACACGATCGCCCGACCATCGGAAGACCAGTCCGGACTCGACCGGTACACCTGTGAGGAGGACGACAGCGCAGCCAGTACATCGGCGTTTGTTCCGTCGTCATCCGCAATATACACATCTGGTCGTCCTGACCGACCCGATGTAAACGCAATACGCCGGCCATCAGGGCTGAAGGTCGGCGATGTGTTGTCGGATCCGCGCCCGATCGAGATCCGTTGCGGTGCGCCCCCCTCGGCAGCGACACGATAAAGCTCCGTGCCAAAGTCGTCGCCGTGCGCGTACGCGATGGCCGATCCAGATGGGGTAAACGTCGGCGAGATGTTCAAGCCACTTGGCGCAACAACGCGTCGTGACGCACCGCGGAGGTCGGTCACATAGATCGCGGACCCGGCCGGCTCGAGGGCTGCATAGACAACGGACTGCCCGCTCGGGTGAAAGCCCGGCGACAACGCTCGGACGGCGGACGTCAGCGGGGTCGCATTGGCTCCGTCGCTGTCGATCAGCCAGATTCGCCCGTCAGCGACATACGCCAGCCGCGACGACGCGATCCCCCGCTCGCCACTGATCCACTCCTCGCACAGATCGCTCATTCCATGCACGCCAAGGCGCCACGAAGCGCTGTTCGGCGCGCCAGGCAGCACGACAAGCCGGCGTTGCAGCACTTGTCTGGCAGCAACGTCGTAGAGCACGAGCGATATGCCGCCTGAGACTCCGACCAGCTGCACAACACCGTTGATACCGAGGCGAGCCGCCGCGGTGTAGTCAATCGGAGCGCCACCGGCGGGAGTTGGCAGCGCCGTGGTTTTCGGCAACACCGTCACACGATCGCCGAAGTCGAGATCGCGCATGATGATCGTGCGCAGCGAGTCACCGCCGCTGCCGGCAATCGGCATCACGAAGATGCCAGGCCTGCGCCCGCCCTCGCCGTAGATCAGGCCGAGGCGCACGCCGGGCTGCGCCATGAGCGCGTGGGCGCCAGTGACAGCCGAGAACAACAGCAGACGAACGACACGACCAGGCAGACGCACAGACGACAGGATACTCACCTCAGCACCGAGGGATCAAAGCTGAAGACGACGGGCAGGACGTCGTCACGAAAACCACCGGGCAACGGTCCGAATGACCGACGCAGGCCAACCGCTTCGACCGCACCCATGCACTCGAGGTCGAACGCGTAGACGCCGGACCGCGACACGAGCCGGAGATCGGAGACCGAGCCGTCGCGATTGATGAGGAACGCGACGTCGGCACGCAACGTCGCGCCGGGCCGAGGCTTGAAATTGAGCGCGATCTGCCGCGTGATGTTCTCCAGATACCCAGGGAACGGGAAGGCGATCCCCTGCACCCGCACGTTGGCGACGTCGCGCCCGCGCCCGCCCGTCGGTCCACCACCGGCGGGACTCGGTCCCGGAACAGCGGCCGCACCGCCCGCCTTCGCGGGCGCCGGGCGTGTGGCAACCGGCGCAGGCTTCGGAGGCGTCGGCCGCGCCGCGGCCGGGCGGGGTGGTTTCACAGCGGGAGCCTCTGCCACCGGCTCGGGAGTCGCGGGCTCGTTCGCTGGTGCCGCCGCCGACGGTGGCGCAGTGGGGCCCTGCGCGACGGAACCCAGCGCGCGCGGCCCTGGGGGCGCGGCCACGAGCTCCACGCTGTACGCCGGCGGAAGTGGCGCTGGCAGCGACATCCGCGTGAACAGCAGCAATGCGACAAGCAAGGCGACGTGACCGCCGACCGACCACAGGGCCGCCGTCCGGGCCGACAGCGGCGCACGAACACCGCCCTCGTCGTCGGTGCGCGGTGCGGTCGCGGTCTTCATCTCGCCTGCGTCGGTTCGGCGACCAGGCTGACGTTGGACAGTCCAACTTCCCGCAGCAGCGCGAGCACCTGCACCACATCGCCGTATGGCGCACCCGCGTCGCCCTTCAGAAAGATCGTGCGTCCGCTCGCCCGGCTCGCCAGTGCGGTCAATGCACCACGGAGTTCGCTGCTCGCCAAAGCGTCATTCTCGAGCACGACCGTTCCTTCCTTCGTGACCGAGATCATGATCGGGTTGTCGACTTGCGTCGCGCGCACGTTCGCCTTCGGCAGCTTGACGTCGACGCCGCCGGTCAGCAGCGGTGCCGTGATCATGAAGATGATCATCAGCAGCATCATGACGTCGATGAGGCTGACAACGTTGATCTCGGCGTTGAGCGGCGTTCGTTGGCGCGCGCGAGAACGTCGCATCAGATGCGGCCATCCCGCACGAGCAGCGCGACGATGTCCGTGCTGAATGCGTCCAACTCGCTCGTCAGCCGGTTCAGCCGATTCGCAAAATAGTTGTAGCCAAAAACAGCGGGAATGGCGACCGTCAGCGCGAGCGCGGTTGCGATGAGTGCCTCAGCGACTCCGGGCGCGACCGCACTGATGTTCCCGCTGCCACTCGCTGCCACCCCGAGGAAGGCGTTGATCACGCCAAGCACAGTGCCGAGCAGGCCGATCAGCGGGCTGACCGCGCCGATCGTCGCGAGCCATGGCAGCAGCCGCTCGAGACGATCACGCTCACCGGTGGCTTCGCGATCGAGCAGCATCTGCAACGCTTCGACCTGCGCCTGAGACAATCGCGGCTGCCGTTCGGCATTCCCACCGATGGCTGGCCGGGTGTCGGTCATGAATCGCACCGCGCGCTTGAGCACCGTGTAGATCGGGGAACCGAAGGCGAGCTGCGCGCGCACGGCCAGCGATTCAAACGAGTCCGCCTCCGGCAGATACTGGAGCAACGGCGTCGCCGCAGCGATGCTCGCGCGGAACTCGCGGTACTTCATGGCCATGATCGTCCAGCTGACGGCGCTCAGCGCGAGGAGAAACACCAGGACGAGCCACGAGATCGGTGTGCCGTGCGCAAGCAGTCCGATGATCGATCCGGACGGCGGCGCCTGCAGCTGAAACAGCGCGAGCAGTGGCATCAGCTGGAAGCACCCGCCGACTGTGCCCGGAAGTACTCGATGGTGGCCTTGAGCCCAGCGTCGAGCGTCATCGCCGGACGCCAACCAAGCAGCTCGGCGGCTTTCGACACGGCGATGCACGACTGCCGTTGCTCGCCTGCGCGCGGCGCGGCGTGCTCGATTGGACTTGTCGCGCCCGCAGCACGCTGCACTCCAGCGGCCAGCTCGAGAATGTTCGTCTCGATACCGGTACCAATGTTGATACCACGCTGATCGAGACGCCCCGCCGGAGGCAGGACGCACTCTGCCGCGAGCAGATTCGCTCGTGCGACGTCGCCGACGAATACGTAGTCGCGCGTCTGCAGTCCATCGCCGAAAGCCGTCAATGTTGTCCCTGCGAGGACTCGCTGACAAAAGATGGCGACCACACCCGCCTCACCGTGCGGGTCCTGTCGCGGACCGTACACGTTTGCGTAACGCAACGCGACAGTCTCCATGCCGTGCACACGCGCGAAGTAATTCATGTAGTACTCAACAGCCAGCTTTGCGGTCCCATACGGCGACTGCGGATCCTTGGCAGCGTCTTCCGGGGTCGGCAGCGCGACGAAGTCGCCATACTGCGCCCCGCCGCTCGAGGAGAAGATGAAACGCGTCGGGTGGCCGGAAAGCCTCACGGCCTCGAGCAGGTTCAGCGAACCGCCAATGTTCACGGCCGCGTCCCAGGCTGGATCGAGCACGCTCTTTCGCACGTCAATCTGTGCCGCAAGATGCGCAATCGCATCGAACTTCCCTTCGCGAACGAGCGTTGCGGCGGCCGGTGAGGCGATGGACTCCCGCACGACGGTCGCTGATGCGTTCAGATTCGCGTCCCTGCCGGTCGAGAAGTCGTCGAGAATCGTGACGTCATAGCCGTGCGCCACGAACAGGTCCGTCACGTGCGACCCGATGAAGCCGGCGCCGCCAGTGACCAGCGCGCGACGCGTCATGAATCGAACTCAGCTGCACAAACTCCGTTTCTGTCGCTCGCGTTCGGCGGCGTACACTTGGGCATGAATGCTGGGGCAGAGAGGAGAGCAGACGACGGCTGTCTGTGGGTCGACACCGCGTCGCGACGCGGCTCAGAGCCGGTGCCGACACGGGACAAAGTAATAGCGCCCGCCTGCTGAAGCATGAGATGCTCAGCAGGCGGGCGCCATCAGACGACGATTCGTGATGGTCCGTGCGGTCGGGATCGACTCGGCGGCGGTGGCCTTCGGCTCAGCCGTTGCGACATTCTCGCCGGATCACCCCTGCAGTTGCAGCATCCGGCGTGCAAGCCGGCGCCGCCACCACCGCAGTGTTGTTCCGATCCGGCGCCGTTCGATCAGCTCCGTCAGGCGACGGTCAGGGCATGCGACTCACGAGGCGGGCCTTCATGCCGACCCGAATGGCCGGCTGGTCGTGACCGACGACGATCGCCGTCGCGCTCTCGCTCGTCACCCGCACGACGCTGACCTGCGCCACGACGTTGGACGGGGCGATGTCCTTGCGGCTGTCAGTCAGGGGAACGCCATCGGCATACAGCGAGAACTGATCTCCCACCTTGCTCATCGCGCCTTTGGGCAAGGCGATCACGATGAAGTTCTGAATCGTCGGGAGCACGACACCGCCCGCGATGTAGGCGACCTCATAGACCGGCCCATTGCTCACATCCTGCGGCCGGACCGTCAATGGCACCGACGAGGTGTCGAGCGGCATCAGCAGATCGCCGCGCTTCATGTTCGCATACATCGACGTGACACGCGCACGTGCGGCGCGGCCGCTGCCAAGTGCACGGAGTTCGACCACACCCGCCGGTTGCATCAGTCGGCGGCGCACCTTGCCATGGCGAACTTCCGGACCCGGCTGGTAGACACCGTACTGCTGGCCGATGACGCCTCGCGTTCCGGTCGGAAGGAGTACGTCCACCTCGTCGAAAATCTGGAACTGATCGCGCGACATCAGGCCGGCGGTCACCACCGTCGGATCCGAACGCGAGACGAGGCTCCCGGTGTTCGTGCGTGCATTGGACGACACGAGAAATGGCGCGGCGGCCGCTTCCCCACGGCGCACCGTGGGTCGCAGCGACCGTCCGTTGATCGTCGCGTTCTCGAGCACGGACTGCGCCTGGCCCGCGACTGCGCGTCCGAGGGGGACGGTACGCACCGGCACTGCCTCTTCTGCCTCGACTTCGGCAGCAACCGCTTCCGGCGTGAAGGTCGGCCTGCCATCGGCGCCGACATAGAGCTTCTGGCCGGGGTAGATCAGGTTCGCATTCGCGATCTGGCCGGCATTCGCCTTGAAGAGCTCAGGCCAGCGAAACGGGTTGCCGAGGTAGCGTCGCGCGATCTCGAACAGCGTGTCGCCTGTTCGCACGGTGTGCAGTACGGTGCCCGGCTTGAGCGCGGCAACGGTGTCACGCTGCTGCGCGACGAGCAGCACGGGTGCGCCGGTGAGCAGCAGCGCGATGAGCGCGGCGCGCACGGGGCGCGCAAGAGAGGCAATCGAAAGACGGCGCATACTGGTGGGGAGCGCGGGAAACGTCCACAACAAGCGCGACGCGCGGAACGGTCGCACCACGGAGGGGGCCCGCCGCTGGTGCGGTTCCCCGATCAGAGACGAGTATCGGCCGGGGAGGAAACGTCAGGAGCCTCCGCATAGCCGTGGCGATGGGAGGCTCCTCTCGGTACAGCTGGGGCTGAGGCCGGCTCCGGCGGCTCAGAACGGGAGATCGTCTTCCTCGTCCTCGAGTGCATTCGGGAAGTCCGAGAACTCGTCCCCGCCGGACGTCGCGGCGGCTGATGCTGCCGGCTTGCCGGCAGGCGCCGCGGCCCGTGCCGCCGGCCGCGATGCACCCGCACCTGAATAGGCACCCTCCGAGTCGCCACCATCGCGGCCACCAAGAAGGATCAATTCACGCACGCGGATCTCGGTGGAGTACCGGGTCTGCCCCTCCTTGTCCTGCCATTGACGGTACTCGATCGCACCCTCGACATAGACCGGCTTGCCCTTCTTGCAGTAGTTCTCGACCACGTCGGCGAGCTTCTGCGTCCCCTGATTCCAGGCAATGCACTTATGCCATTCGGTCTTCTCCTGCTTGGTCCCGGACTGGTCGTTCCAGGTCCGCGACGTGGCGAGGGAGAAGCTGGCGACCTTGCCGCCGCCGGCGGTGGAACGGACCTCGGGGTCGTTCCCGAGGTTTCCCATCAACATGACTTTGTTCAAGCTGCGTGACATTGGCATCGTCTCCAGAAAGGACGGTGGGGCTGGTGACTCGGTGCATGTGGCGCCGGTCGGAACGACGGTAAGGTGAGTTGCCCTGCAGCCGTGCCTGAAATTACTGCAAGTGTCATCGTTTTTCTGCCTGTACGCCAATTGGGGTTCGCGTCCGGCGGAGCACCAGGGCGTCCTCGACAGGAAGCTTGTAGTAGCGCTTGCGTCGGCCTATTGCCTCGAAACCGCGACTGGCGTACAGTCGCTTGGCGGGCTCGTTCGTCTCACGCACCTCGAGCCAGACCGCCTCGCAATCCTGCGCCTCGGTGGCCTCGATCGCCGCGTCGAGGAGTTGTCCGCCGAGTCCGCTGCCCTGATGCGTCGGCGCGACGGCGATGTTTGCGATCTCTCCCTGACGCGCCACGATGCGCGCGATGACGAAACCCGCAATCGCGCCGTCACGCTCCGCGACACGAAACCAGCTGTACGAATCGTCGAATTCCGGCGTGAAGGACTCCGGTGACCAGGGGTCGCCGAAGACCGCCGCTTCGATGCGAAGGATCGCCTCCAGATCTCCAGCGACCGCGCGCCGGATCACGACGGGCATCACGACAAAGGCAGCGGCCGTGCGTTCGCCGCCTCCCAGAGCACCTGCGCCTCGGCCAACCGTCCGTAGTCGGGCTCCCACGAGTCGAGATCGACCGGTGACACCCCGACCAGCAGTGAGGCGCGGGCATCCGGCTGGTGCATCGCAGAAATCGGTGGGCCTACCAGCGTGGCGCCGAGGGATCTCGCCCGTTCCCGAACGTGTGTCGCCGCGATGCGTTCGACCGGCCCGTCGACATTCCAACTCCCGTCGGCATGACGCGTCACCGGTTGCAGGAACCACTCGCCACGCAGTGCGTCGAGCACCGCGTAATAGAGTCCAGGGGGTGCGGCGTCATCGGCGGCCGCGATGAGCGGGAGCGATGGCACGGCGAACAGTTGTGCGCCCGACCCACGTGCCAGCCCCTTCCCCAGCGCGCCGGCGACGCGGATGCCGGTAAAGCTGCCGGGGCCACCGCCGACAATCACGTCCGTGAGCTCCGATGCCGATTTCCCCGCAGCGTGAAGCACGTCAGCGACGGTTGGCGCG
>JANNVN010000125.1:0-24347 GCA_031414435.1 Gemmatimonadaceae bacterium | reverse complement strand
CTTGACCCGGATCTCGTCGTCCACGTCGCCCACCGCCGCAATCAACCCTTCCGGCGCCGAACGGGTGTTCACGTTTCCCAGTGCCCACGCCGCCGTACCGCGAACGCGCGGGTCCGCATCACGCGCCAACACTTCGCCGAGTACCGTCACGGCCTCACGGTCGCCAATCTCGCCGAGTGCCCAGACGGCCGACTCGCGCACCCGCGCATCGCTATCGCGTTGTGCTGCGACCTTCAGCCCGCCCGCTCCCGACGTCTCGCTGATTTCGCCGAGCGCCCACGCACACATTTCGCGGACGCGCGCCTCACTGTCCTTGCCGAGCACCTCCGCCAGGTCGCGAACCGCGGATTCCGCATCGAGGTTTCCCAGCGCCCATGCCGCAGTGCGACGAACCGACGCACTCGGATCACTGCGCAACACGCGCAGCAACGCAGGAATGGCGCTGGTCGAGTCGAGCCGGCCGACAGCGCCGGTGGCGGCGAAACGCACGGTCGAGTCAGTGTCGGTCATCGCGCCGATGAGGCCACGCAGTGACGCACCATCTTCAATGCGCGAGAGTGCCCACGCGGAGTTTGCGCGCACGCTGGCCACCGGGTCGCGCAGCGCGGACACCAGCTGCGTCGTCACCGTCTTCGGCACGGCGAGACCGAGCCCCATCGCGGCGGTCGTCCGCACGGAGGCGTCGGCATCGGAAAGTTTCGCGAGCAGCCCTGACGTCGCCAGCGAACTGCGCACCCGGCCCAGAATCCGCACCGACAGCTCACGCACACAGGCGTCCACGGCCGAGACGTTGTCGAGCAGCAGCTGAACGTCTTCCTCTGGCAACTTCTCGTCGCGATTCTCGTCGTCACCCACCAGACGCACCGGCGGCAACGGTGTGTGCGGCGCGTCGAGATTGCCACCGTACCAGCCGCGACGCCCGATCGCATCGGCCGCCAGCGCACAGACCATGGCGGGCGCCCCACGAGCCGCGGTCAGCACGGCGCGCAAGTCAGTCGGTGCCGCCGCAACGTGGGCCGCTTCAGCCACCGCATTCGGCGTACAGGCAATCGTCGCACTGACGATGAGCAGTGCACAGTTTCGAATCATGATCGACTCCAGGAAAAAGGTCGTATACTGTTGATTTTTCAGCATACAAATCGCAGAGCGGAACGCGCATACGCGTCTCACCCGTCGTGCATTGGTCGTTCCCGTGAACTACGCTGACCGGACTAAGGAAACGGCCGCGGACGCGGGCGCGGCTGCGGCCAGGGATCGGCGCCACGACCGGCGAGTGAACGAATCGCAAGGGCGCGCAGCGGCGCGTTGCCCGACTCGATGATCCGCTGCAGCGGTTCGACCGCTCGTTCACCCATGACCGCGATGGCACGCACCATCGCCCACCGCACATCCTCGTCCATCTCGCGCTGCAACGCCGCTTCAATTGCACCGGCCGTCTCGGCATCCTGGATCTGGAAGAGTGCCCATGCCACGGTGCGGCGAACACGCTCACTGCGATCACTCAGGGCGGACACCAGCGCCCCGGGCGCGCGCCGCGGGCTGGCCATGCCAAGTCCCCACGCCGCCAGCTCGCGCACCTTTGGATCACCATCACCCAACGCGGACGACAACGCGGCGATCGTTTCCGGCGAGCTGTCGTCGGCGCCTTCACTCAGGGACCAGACCGCCGTTTCACGCACCGCACGATCCGCATCCCCTCGAATCACCGCCGAAAGCGCCGGAACCTTGCGACGTGTATCGGACGAATACGCCAGTGACCACGCCGCCATCTCGCGTACCTCGGCGTTCGGGTCGCGCCGCACGGCGTCGACAAGCGCATCGATCGCAACATCCGCATCGGCGAAATCGTTGAGGCCCCACGCCGCCGTACGACGGAGGTTGGCAGCACTGTCCGTCCGGAGGATTCTCGCCAGCACCGCGGCGCGGGCACTGCTGTCTCCGCTCGCCCTGCCGCCCGCGAATCGACTGCCAGCGCGCATTCCCATCTGCGCACGCAGCGAGGGACGTGAATACGGCACCGCCGCAGGCAATTCAACAGGTTGAGCTGACTCGGGCGACTCGGGTCGCTCAACCGGGAGCTCTCGCGGGAATTCCGACGGGAACTCTGTCGGACCGCGACCACGATCGCGTCGCGATGTATCCACGCCCACTTCGAGACGCTGCGGGTCACCCGGTTGCGGGGACGATGACGACGGCCGCGACGGAAGCATCGACGCGTCGGGATCAGCTGTCAGCGAAGCCCTGCCCTGTGTCAACTGCTCAGCGGCAAGAGTCTGACGCGAGACCTCGGCCCCTGCACCCGCCTCAGGCGATGCCTCGCCTACGGCAACCGGCGTGCGCGGCGGCTGGTTGTCTGCAACGGGCGAGCGCGGCACCGCCGATCCGGCCACGATCGAGAACATCATCACGCCACCGGCCAGCGTGCTGGCCTGCACGCGAGTTGGTGCCGCACGCATCAGCGACGGATCGAGAATCGCAAGCATACGACCTTCGAACTCGGAGCGTGTCGCCATCGCTATCGCCACCGACGGCGTGCCATGATTCCGCACCGACGTCACCATGTCGAGCAGGTGTTCCGCGTAGTCGCTCGCACGCGTACCGCACCCAAGGGCGAGATCATCGCAGGCGCGCTCACTCTCGGCACGCAACCGCTTCGCCGCCATCCAGGCGAGCGGATTGAACCAGTGGATCGCGCAGACGATGCGCCCGACCGTGTGTCCGACGATGTCGCGACGGCGAATGTGCGCCAGCTCGTGCAGCAAGACGGCCGTGCGACGCTCACTCGTCCACGCCTCCCACTCGCCAGGCAGCACGATCGTGGGCGTACGCACACCGCAGGCGAACGGCATCGTGACAGTGGCTGAGCGGAGCAACCGAGGCATCGTCGCCAGTTCGAATCGATCGGCAATGTCGATCATGCGACTCTGCCACTCGGCACCATCGAGCAGCGTCGCGTCACGCACGATGCGACGCACTGACATCGCGCCGAACACGAGCCATCCGAGAATCGCGGCGAGTACCACGCCCCAGACGATCAGCACTGCCAAAGCAAGCGAGACGCGCGGCACGAACGATGACTGCACTGCGGCCGTGCCGGCCAAAGGCACAGGAGCGCCGGCGCCCTCGGCAGGCGTTTGATCGCTCGAAATTCCACTGCGCTCGCTGGCATCCGTTGAGAGCGACTGCGTCATCGCAGCATCCGCTACGGACACGTCACGACCCTGCGTCGCGTTCTGCGATGACGGCGACGCGGTGACACTGGAGCCCAACACGCCACTCCACGATGATGGCAACACCGCGAAACGGATCGGGCTCCACGCGGCAAGCGCGGGAATGGCCAGCAGTGCCAACAGGGTTGCGACCCAGACCAGATGACGGGAGGTCGCCGAGGCCCGCTGCATCAGCGCCGTCAGCGCGAAGGCGATCAGCAGCACGGCGCTCGTCTTGAGCACGATAATCAGCGCCGGCATGAGCGCCGCAGACTGACCCACTGTGAGTTGATCCGGCATTGCTACCTCCCGCTCTTGCGAGCGCCGGCGATCCGGGCACGCAGTGACTTGAGTTCCGCATCGGTCAGTGTCGTATCCGACATCCTGAGCAGGGCGGTCACGGCCTGTTCGGTGGAACCGGCGAAGTACGTGCGAACGACGTGGTCCAGCACATCGGCTTGTGCCTGCTCGGTTGGCGCGGCCGGGAAGTAGACGTAGCGCGGCCCGTCCTCGCGGAAGGCAATGAGCTGCTTTTCGCCGAGGATGCGCAGGATTGATCGCACTGCGGAGTAGGTGGGCGGGTCCGGCAGCTCGGCCATGATCTCGGCCACGGTGGACTCAGCGCGGCGATGCAGGATGTCCATCACCTGGCGTTCGCGTCGGGTGAGGTCTTCCGAGGGGCTGGGCTTTGTGGTCATGCGTCTGGTCCGGAATGATGTGCTGATTTTTCAACTGTGCTGATTATTCAGCACAGCGTCGGGATTGTCAAGGGCCGGCAGCGCTACGGCTTCGCCCCGCGCCGACTGCCCGCGAGCCCCGGCAGGTAAAAGCTGGCGAGACCGTCGATGAACTCCTCGGGCGAGCCGCCCGACAGGTTCGTCAGGAGCACGATGGCCAGATCATCGTCGGGATAGACATAGAAGGCCGAACGGCCACCGCCGATGCCGGCGCGGACACGATGCGCAGGCCGCGTGATCGCCGGCCAGCCAAGGGCCCACCAATTCGGCTTGCCGTCATTCAGATTCGGGACGGCCCACATCGCCGCGAGGCTCCCTGGGCGCTTGAGCAGCGATCTGTTCTGCAGTGCGATGATCCAGCGCGCGACATCATCGGCGGTGCTGTTGATCCCCGCCGCGGTCCAGAGGTGCTGCGGGAACCGCTCGAACACGTTCGTCAGCTGGCGAGATGCGGTGTCGTCGGGCGCGGGAATGAACCGGTACGACTGCGACTTGTTGCGGATGACATCACGCGAGTCGCCGAAACCTGTGCGCGTCATCCCAACCGGAACCAGCTGCTGCTGGGCTGCGAACTGCGGAAAACGCATCCCCGTGAGTTTGTGGATTACTCGGCCGAGCAGCAGGTAGTTCGTCTGGTTGTATCGGAAGCGCTCACCTGTGACGAACGCCATCGGCAGTTTGGCCACTCGCCGCAGCGCGTCGCTTTCCGATTCTCCCAACGGCAAGTCGCCCTCTTCATCGAGCACGTCCGGAATTCCGGAGATGTGCGACAGCAGCTGGCGGATCGTGACCGGCTGCCACGCGGCAGGCAGGCTGTCGAGATACGTCGACACGGGCGCGCTCAGATCGACCTGCCCGCGCTCGACGAGTTGCAGAATCGCGACGCCAGTGAACGCCTTGGTGGCCGAGTTGATGGAGAACACGGTGGTGTCGGTGACGGGCAGCCCGTACTGCAGGTTGGCGGTGCCATACGCGCCGCGAAACACCACGCGCCTGCCGCGCACGATCGCGACCTGAAGGCCGGGAATCTTCCGTTCTGCCATCTCCGTGCGCAGGTAGCGACGAAGGCTGTCGTCGCGCGCCGTGGTGCGATTGTGTTGCGGCTGTGCGCAAAGCATGCCCGCACTGAGGGCCAGCAGTGCAGCGGTGCGGCCTGCGAGGTGATAGACCATCGGCGTTCTCTCGTTTTCAGATGACTGGAGCGGAAACTGCTGATATTTCAGCATCGATCCCTATACGGGGGTCCTTCGCAGGCAGTTTCAGAACCGGCTCAGACGCTCAGAACCTTACGATACGCCTCACTTCGGCCGCTCCACTGAGCGAATCAACCCCGGCGTGCGCCCGGGTTTCTGCACATGCGGGACTTTGCCCGTGTGATCCCGGGATGCACCGAATCTCGAGCAAGCCGCTTGCGCGATGGCCTTACCGCCGCGCTTGCGGCACTTGTCCTGCTACCGGCGTGGCTGTCGGGCTTACCTCGCTGCGGCAGAGGCCCGAGACCGCCTGAATCGCATCGCGCGTCGCATTCCGGAAGAGCGAGAGCGGTCGTCCGTTCCAACTGTTGCTGGAAGAGTGCTTTCTGATCACACGCACGGCCCGCCGCCCGCTCCGCAGGTCCCAGCCATCAAGGCTGATGCCACCTGTTTCGTCCGCGAAGTCACCATTGATCTCGGATGCCAGCCCGGCGAATGTCGAACGCGAGTCGAGCAGCACGCCGAGTACAGTCGGAGCCAACAACAGATCTGCATCCAGTACGCTATGCGCCTGCTGAATGAACGTCGTATCGATATGCCTTGGAATTACGACGCTGCGTGCCGCGAATCGCGATTCGACGTCGCGTGCCCGAATGATGGAAACGGCTGGACACGCTACTGAGAGCATGTCCGCCAGCGTTGAGTCGGCGTACACCACCATCGAGTCAGAGGGGTGCAACGCACCGAGGAGCGCGATGCTCGATATCCGGGGGGCGACCACTACGTCGTTCGGGCGCCAACGATTCGAGACGCTCGACGCACAACCGGACAATACGGCAGCGAGAGTGATCGCGTGCTGGATATGCAGGCCGCGTCGCAGCATGGTGCCGTGACCGGCGTATCGCTGTTCGTGCCGTCTCGTCAGTTGGGAGTACCACGGCATACGCGTCAACCCTCCGATATCAGTGTGAGCCCCGGCCATCGGAAGCGACCGGGATCTGGTCTCCGATAGTCACGATTATTGGAGAGTAAACGGTGCTACCCGGGAAGACACAAGTGTGCCATGCCTGCCACACCAGACGCGCGCGCCGTTCGTCGGACTGGCAGGGTGAGTCTGCCGGGGTGCGGGGCGTGTCACCAGCGCCATTTCGAGGCGCCGGGAGGTGCCATTTCAGCGCGATCGGATGACAGATGACAGCGCAGCGAGATCGTGCGTTATCACTTCCGGTGTCGCGGCGCCATAGCTGAGCAGCAGCCCGCGATGTAACGCCGGGCCATGGCAGTAGCGGGACAACGCGCCGATGCCCAGCGCGCGCGACTGCACCACATGCGCGATGGTCACGTCGTCCGTTCCAGCGACGAAATGCGCCACCATGTGCAACCCGGTATCTGACGGGCCAAGCGTCACCCGATCGCCCCACGATCCCGTGATGCCATCCACCAGCGTGTTGCGACACGTCTCGTAGTGGTTACGCGCCGCTCGGACGTAGGCGGCATAGTGGCCGCGCCTTAGGAAGTCAGCGAGCACACCCTGCAGCAGGGGCGAAGAAAAACCATCGCTGATCCGGCGCGCGGCGCCAAAGGCGTCCACCAGCGACTCTGGCAAAACGATGTACGCCAGACGAAGCCCCGGAAACATCACCTTGTTGTACGTGCCGACGTACAAGACGCGTCCCCCGCGATCCATGCCCTGCAGCGACAGCACCGGACGATCGGCGTACCGGAATTCACTATCATAGTCATCCTCGATGATCCACGCCTTGTTGGTGAACGCCCACTCGAGCAGCTCGTTGCGTCGCGCCATACTCATCGTGACGCCAAGCGGGAACTGATGCGATGGCGTGACGTAGGCGAGGCGCACGTCGGGGCGCGCAGCCAGGTCACTCAGCACCATGCCTTCGTCGTCCACCGGAATCGGGAAGACCGTCGCTCCGGCGGCCATCAGCGCAGCGCGTGCGCTGGTGTACCCCGGGTCCTCCACCGCGGCATTGCTGCCCGGATCGAGCAGCAGTCGCGCCGCCAGATCGATGGCCTGCTGCGTGCTGGTGAGCACTACCACCTGCTGCGCCGAGCACTGGACACCACGTGTCAGTCGCACCTGATCGGCAATCGCGTCGCGAAGCTCGGGCGCGCCGAACGGATCTGCCGACCGAAAGGCCACCTCACCCGTCTCGCGCGCACGCTGCGCCAGCAATTTGATCCACGTGCCGCTCGGAAAACCGCGGACATCGGTGGCACAGGGCGACGCGTGACGATCATCCGCGATCTCGGCAGCACCCAGCATCGCGATCAACGCGCCTCGTTCGGAAAGCACCGCCGGCGTCGGCGCTGTGAGCGGCACACGCCGCGTCGCGACCGACTCGCGCCCGCCGCGCTCTCGAACGAACGGGGTGGTCTCGACGATTATGGCGGCCACCACCGTGCCCGCGCCGACACGTCGCACGATCAACCCTTCCGCCCGCAGCTGCTCGAACGCGGCATCGACCGTATTGCGCGACACGCGCAGGTCGAGCGCGAGCGTACGCGCCGACGGCAGCCGATCACCGGGCTTGAGCGCACCGCCAACGATGTTATCGCGCAATCGGCGATATACCTGCACGTGCAGCGGCGTACCCAGCGACTCGGGACCGCGCAGCAGACGCACCTCCTTCCCCGCCCTAGTGGGTTTGCGCCCGCGCGGTCGCTTCACACGCGTCTCCCGCAATGCTGTACATCCATCGAACTATCGCCCTGAGGGCAGCAGTGACTGGTACACGAGCGTCGTGAATCGCGCCGAGATGTCGCTCGCCAGCGGCAGCTGCTGAATCATGAACACGATCACGAGACGCTCTTTCGGGTCGACCGTGTACGACGATCCGTAGGCGCCACCCCACCCGTATGCGCCGACTGACCGGAACCCATCTGCACCCAGCCGCTCGACCGTGGAGAAGCCCAGCCCGAAGCCACGCCCCTCAGCCGCGTAGAGTGTGCCGGACTGATTCGACGTCATCAGCGCCACCGTCTGAGGTGCGAGCACACGCGCACCGTCGAGTGTGCCGCCATTGAGCATCATCTGCAGGAATCGGCCGTAGTCGCGTGCGGTGGAGAGCAGTCCAGCGCCGCCGGAAAAGCTGCGACGCGGGCCTTCGACGTAGTGCCCCTGCCCGCGCGCGCCATCTTGCGCACGCACACTGTGCCGCGCGGAGTCGCTTGCGTACACCGTGGTGAAACGTGAGCGCTTCGTTTCCGGCAGGAAGAAGTGCGTGTCAGTCATGCGCAGCGGTGTGGTGATTCTCATGCGGAAGAACTCGTCGAGCGACAGTCCCGAGACGCGCTCGACGACGCAGCCGAGGATGTCGGTGCTGTAGCCATACACGAATGCGGCGCCCGGCTGCTGAACAAATGGCAATGCGCCGAGCCGGTCCATCGAGGTGCAGGTCGGCTCGTCCTTGTCGGCGGTGTACCAGCCGTTGCCCGCTGCAGGGCCGAGCCCGACCGCACGGTATTGCTCCGACACCTGGGCATCCGTTCCGTACGAGATCCCGGCGGTGTGGGTGAGCAGGTCGCGAATCGTGATCTGGCGTCGGGCGGCAACGGGTGTCGTCGTTCCGGCGAGTTGCACCGTCGTCTTTGCGAACGAGGGCAGATACTCGCTCACGCGATCGTCGAGCGACAGCTTGCCCTGTTCCACCAGCGCCAGAATTGCGACGCTGGTCAGCGCCTTCGTCTGCGACGCGATGCGGAAGATTGCGTCGGGCGCCATCCGTCGGGCGCTGGCACGATCGGCCCACCCAACCGCGCGTTCGTAGAACACCTTGCCATCCCGCAGCACCAGCGCCACCGCGCCGGTGATCGTACTGTCGGCGACCGCCCGTTCGAGCAGCGAATCGATTCTCGCCAGCCGCGCCTTGGTGGCGCCGGGCGCGCGCGCCTCCGGAACCGCGAAGCCCACCTGAGCCGGGAGCGCCGGAGCGGCAGACAGCAGGAGGACGAAAAGCGCCTTGCGCTGCGCCGCCAGCGACGTGAAGTAAGATGTTGTTGTCATAGCGCCAGAATGCCCGGCGGCACCAACTTCAGCAAGTGAGTCCTCATGCGCTGGCTCCCGATTGCCCTGCTTTCCCTCGGCGCCTGTGCCGGGCGCCAACGGCAGCCCGCATGGGTCAACCCACACGCCGGGGAGGCGATCGGTACCGTCCGAGAGATGTACGACGGCCGGCTGACACCGGCGCTCGCCGCGACCACTTTCCGCAACATCGACCGGCTCTTCCCGTCGCGGATCATCGAGCGAGGCCCAACGGTCACCCCGCTCATGCCCGCGAGCGCGCCGCTCACCGACCTGACGTGCTCGTCGCGCGGCCAGGTGGTCACGCTGGATGAGTACATGCGACTCAATCGGGTGAGCGGGCTGCTGATGCTCAAGAACGGTCGAGTGACGCTCGAGCGATACGCACTGGGAGCGACGCCGGAGACACATTGGATGTCGATGTCCGTCGCCAAGTCCATCACGTCGACGCTGATCGGAGTTGCGCTGCACGACGGGAAGATTTCGTCGCTCGAAGATCCGGTGACGAAGTACGTGCCATCACTCGCCGGGAGCGCGTACGAGGGAGTCACGGTGCGACAGATCCTGATGATGTCGTCTGGCGTCAAGTGGAATGAGACGTACACCGATCCATCCTCGGACCGTCGCCGGCTGCTCGAGGCGCAGATCGTGCAGACGCCCGGTGCCGCGCTGGCGGTGATGGCCTCGCTGCCGCGCGCGGTAGCCGCCGGATCCACTTTCAACTACAGCACCGGTGAGACACTCATTGCAGGCGAGGTGGTGCGTGGTGCTGTGGGCACGTCGCTGTCGGCCTATCTGAGCGAGAAGATATGGAAGCCAGTCGGCATGCAGAGTGACGCAAGCTGGTGGCTCGATTCGCCAGATGGCCACGAAATCGCGGGTAGCGGGATCTCGGCCTCGTTACGCGACTACGCACGGTTCGGCCAGTTCTTCATGACGGGCGGCATGATCGCCGGCCGCCGACTGTTGCCAGAGGGATGGATGGTGGACGCCGGTTCACCGAAGACACTCACCACCGGACGTACGGTGCAGTACGGCTACATGTGGTGGCCGGTGGAGGCGCCGGCCGGAACGGTCAACGCGAACGCCTTCTCGGCGCAGGGCATCTTCGGTCAGTCGATCTACCTCAACCCGCGCGAGCAGGTGGTGATCGTGCAGCTGGCGGCGCAGACACGGCCCGTCGACGGTGAGGTGCTGACGGCCGAGGACTGTTTCGGCGCGATGGTCGAACTGGTGCGCGGACGCTAGCCGTTGACACGCCGGGCGAGCCCAGCCTGACAGGCAACCCCGCTCGCGGTGATTGCATCGTTGCTGTAGACCGTAAGCCTCCCCTCCCCGGACACAGCGGAGAATTAGACTTTCGGCCCGACCAGACCGGAGTGTGGGATACGGAAGTACAAGTCTTCAGAAGCACAGATCGTAGCCATGCCTCCCAGTCCGCGCGCTCCGCAGCAGCAGCAGCGGCTCTCCCTGCAGTACTGAGACGCTCGATCAGAGACCGATGGCTCCATCGAACCAGCAGAGCGACCGCAGCAGCGGGCCGAGTGGCCCGTTCCGGTGTCGCGCTGGACCCGCGCCTGCAGTAGTCTGTTGCTACGCGGCGTCGTCACGGCTGTCGCGACAGGTACGTCCATCCCGATTCCTCCGAACGCGACATGAACAGCGGACTGCTCAGCTACTCCCTCACCGGAATCGTCGCTCACTTCGTCTACTTCGGCATTGCGATCGTTGCGGTGCTGATTTTCGTCGCGATCTACGTCACCATTACACCGCATCGTGAATTCCACCTCATTCGTTCGGGGAACTCAGCCGCAGCGATTTCCCTTGGTGGTGCGATCCTCGGCTACACCATCCCGCTGGCGAAAGCGGTTGCACAGAGCGAAAGCATCCTGGACATGCTGCTCTGGAGCGTCGTCGCACTGGTGGCGCAGCTGGTCGCATACGGCATCGGGCGTCTCGTCCTTCCGCAGCTGTCCGCCCATGTCGATGAAGGAAAGACAGCGTCCTCGATCTTCCTCGCCGCCGTTGCCCTCGCGATCGGCCTGCTGAATTCGGCGGCGATGACGGCGTAGCCGCGAGCACAGGTCGCGGTGTGAGCTTCCCTGTCAAGCAGGCCACGCGTTGCAAGACAGATCGGGTGAGTGACGTACTCCCTGTTTGCGAATAGGTCGACACTGGAAAATGAGCGTTCGTCGGGGGTCGTCACGCCGCCTGACGGAGCGGTCGACGTCCCTGCCGCCCGTGTCGAGTGGCGACGGCGTGGTTCCCCCGCAGCCGGACGCCCTCCCGGCGCGCGCACGTGTGGCGCGATATCACTTACCTCCGGCAGCGCGCAGGAAGCGCAGATGTCGCACCCGTCCACCCCAGAGCATGAGGCCCGAGATGCGGCCACGGGCGTCGCGAGTAAACCGCACCCTGCCTGCGTCCGTGTCGAAACCATCTCGATACAGCGGGTGCAGCGCCATTGTGCCGCGAACTCCGCGATCGATGACCAGCGTATCGCCGCGCATCGCGAGCAGCATATCCGCGGACAGCTCGGGGCTGGTATACCGACCGACATAGGCGGCGCGGGATGGCAGCGGGTCCGCGACGCGCAGGTACTCGGTCTGGCGGACGTTCGCACTCGAGTCCGTGATCGTGACGCCAGATGGACTGCGACCGACCCTCAACCAGACTTCCTGACCGCGCACCTGGAAGCGATTTGGACCCACCGGCACGAGCACGGTGCCGGACGTGCTGTCGGTCAGTTGTCCGTTCCGGACCTCGAGGATGAGAACTTCATCCGTGCGCGGCGCGTGATAGCGCCCAGTGACTGCGGCCAGCGACTCGGCGCTCATCGGGAATGTCGTGACAACTCGTTCGATGGCGGGTTGCAGCGCATCGCCGAGGACGATCGCGGCGACGCGGTTGTTGAGCGCTCCGGTGTTGGCGGACGCACCATTGCAGAGAATGGCGATCGACACCGCCTGCGCCGGATACCGGTAGAGTGACGCGCGGTATCCGCCGGTCGCGCCGGTGTGCGACACGACACGCAGCCACGCCACTGCTCGGTGCTCACACCGAGTCCGTACGTGCTGGCCGTACCATCACTGAGACGGATGACGGCTTCGAGCGAATCGCGGACGGCGCCCCACGCGCCGGTACCGGCCTCGAACGCGTTCGACCACTTGAGGAAGTCGTCCACGGTGATGAGCAGTCCTCCGCTGCCGAACACCCGGGTGAACGGGTGTTCGTTGCGGAACCCCCGCGCGAGGGAACCCGAGTACGCCAACGCGCGTCCCGGCACCACCACGCGATGATCCTCGCGCCAGCGTGTGCTGGTCATGCGGAGCGGCGTGAAGATCCGTTCGTTCGTGAACTCCTGCAGCGACTTGCCACTGGCGCGCTCGAGCACGGCGACGGCGACGACGTACCCGGTATTGCTGTAGAGGTAGTCCTCGCCCGGATCAAAGTTCAGGTCGCGCAGTCGCGACACCATGTCGAGCACTTCGGCGTTCGTGTGATCAACGTCGCCGGCAGGGCGTCCCTGTACGTCGTGCAGCAGATACCGATCCGGAATGCCACTCGTGTGGCTGAGCAGCTGGCGGATAGTGATCCGCTTCCCGAAGCCCTTCGCTTCCGGCACCCAGCGAGTGATGTCGTCATCGAGTGTGAGCACACCATCGCGGGCCAGCATCACCAGCGCCGTCGCGACGAACTGTTTCGCGGTGGAGCCGCTTTCAGAGATGGTACCGACGGTGAACGGCGTGCCCGTCTCCAGGTTCGCCATGCCGTACGCCCGACGGATGAGCGGGGCGCCGCGTTGATCAACGCCGATGGCGCACCCTGGCGTTGCGGTCTGGCTGAAACCCGCGAACACGGAGTCCACGCGGCTCTCGACGGGCGATACCGGTCCCTGCGCCAGCAGCACGACGGGCAGAGCAATCGCAGCACAGGCGGTGACGGCGGCGTTCGGTCGCATTTTCTTCCGGCGAATGGGGACGACTGGGGCGCAGGTGTCGGCAGAACATGGCACGCGGCGAACGCAGCGGCAATCGCGCGGGCGTGCGCTGAATACGGACATGCACGACGGTCTCGCGCCTCACCTCCTTGCCGAGAGCTACCTCAACTGACCTGTCTCACCTTCAACTGTGTGCTTGACGGAGAAGCTTACGGATCGACTGCCAACGGCTGCGTCGCTCGCGGCGGCCGCGGCTGCTTGGAGATTCCGTGGACCGACGCTCGTCGTCGTGGTCGGACAACAATCAGCAGCTGGCTGAGGCGCCGGGCGGTGCAATCATACTGAGCGATGCCAAGGGCCGGGGGAGCAGAACGGTGATAGCCGCCGATAGCGTCAACGGTCAGCGTCGCGCAACCGGCAACCGGATTGGCTGCCCGGCGGCACTCACGCGTTGGTAGCCATCCGGTACACCTCGCGAGCAAAACTGGACTCCGTGGCATAGGCGTGTTGGACGTGACCGATGGCACAGTGCGTCCGCTTGCCCTCCGTGGCTTTGCTGCGCAGTACGTTCGAAGCGGCCATCTCGTATTCGTCGAGCACAACGCCGCGCCGGCCGTGCCATTCTCGGCCGCCACCCACAGGCTGCCAGGTTCGCCGACTCGGATCGTGGAGCTGAATTCCGCCAGAGGAGTTGGGCAGGTCAGCGGTAGCGAACGCGCGTGGTGTGTTCGCGGCCTTCCCCCCCGGAGAGGCGGAGGAGGCCGACCGATCGAATAATCGATGATTTCGGGGGAGCACCGCCGCCTACCGGCGGGTCAGGGCGAGTCGTGCTGCGACGACGCGGGATTCGATCCAACCTGAACAGCTAAAAATTGTACCCGAAATGCAATCCCGGCTGCCCGTAAAAGAATCGTGACCACCGATCGTCAACCTGCTTGAACGAATCAGGCATTCGTGACTGATAAGGACGATGCGTGATCGCGATCGAAGGTTGAAAGAAGAACTTGTCCCCGAAGAGTTTGACGTGATACCCGACGGAATACGTGTTGAAGACCTGAAAGCCATTGTCGATCTTCACACCGTTGTCATTCACGAACGTCTGAAAAGCAGGCATCACGTCAACCTGGGCAAACAGACGCCGGCGAAAGAACCTCTGGTAATTCAGTGAAACTCCGTGTTCACGGATGTAACCCGGAAACCCTTCTCCTTCTGCTTCAAACTTCTTCCCGTAAGGAATGCCAATTGGCCACGCATACTTCCAGGTCTTCAGTTCAAGCGAAACGACATCCTTTCCTGTAATGCGATAGCCCAGGTTCAGGTACACCATTTCAGGCTTGTTGTTGTCCGGTACAAGATTCGCCAGCATGAACAACGTACTGCCGACGAAGTACCGCTTGTACGTACTGTCTTGCTCGGCGTATTGTGCTCTCACTTGCAGAGGGCTTGTCATCATCAGTGTCAAGCCGAACAGTAGAACTTTCATGTGCGTATCCTCTTTGATTCGTGCTGGTTGAATGGTCACCGCAGTGCTGCCGTCCGTGTGCGGTGTGAGCTGCGCGGAGGCGCGTGCCGCGAACGAAAGGTGCCCGGCGAGGGCGGCCAGCGAATGTTGTATCGGAGCGCGAGCGAACCGGGAGAGCCACACTTACAGTGTATGTTGCAGCTTACATGGTAAGTTGCCACCGGTCAAGCGGGGCCGCCTGCTTTCTTTGTCCTGGCAGTACCTGGCGTGTCACTCGCACGCCCTCGTCCAGAGGCGCGCCACGCAGCCGCGCTCGCCGAACGTCCCCGCGGGGAGCGGCCTCGCGAGGGCGTACTCAAGGAGCGGTCGGGGCCTCGGCGGATGCCCGCGGGCGGCGCGAGTCGTGGTGCGGGGACGCTGGCGGGCGGCGCACTGGCGGGGGCGGGGGCGGGCGCGGCCTGACGCCGCATCCCGCGCTGTCGGCTGGCGTACCAGCCATAGTACCACGTGGTGACGTGGCCTTTGTCCGGAAGGCGCACGAGCAGTCGGAGCCCGGCGCGGCGGAACGCCGCCGTCAACCGTGCGGTGTCGTGCACCGGCCACGACACGAACGTCACGTCGTGCCGGAAGCCGCCGTCGGTCACGAGGTGGTGCAGGTGCGGATGACAGGGAAAGCCACGAGCTATGCGCATCCCTCGCGCGACGCGGCCCTTGTTCCGGCGTGTGACGCCCCGCAGACTTATGCTTCCCGGAGAAGAGCATGAAGCTGGCTGCTGCCATCACCACCGCCACGATGCTGGTCGCGCCGATTGCCGTCGCACTGGCGCAAGCGCATGTACATCCCTCCGGCGCCGCGACCGAGGAACTCGGCACGGTGCGGTTCGCCACATCGTGCAGCCCGAAGGTTGGCCAGAAGTTCAATCGCGCCGTCGCGCTGCTGCACTCGTTCGAGTTCGGCGGATCGATCCGTGCATTCAACGATGTGCTCTTGGTCGACTCGACCTGCGCCATGGCGCACTGGGGGATCGCGCTGAGTCGGTGGACCAATCCGATGGCCACCGGCGCAAGACCCGTTGCGCTGCTTCGTGTCGGCAGGCAGTCTGCCGACGCCGCCGCCCGCCTTGGCGCCCGGGCCACCGCGCGCGAGCGCGGCTACATCAGCGCAGTGGGGCAACTCTACCACGACTTCGAGAACACCGATCAGCGCGCACGAATCGTGGCGTACGAGCACGCGATGGGCGAACTCACGCTTCGGCAGCCCGCGGATACCGAGGCGATGGTGTTTTTTGCCGTCGCACTCGCCGCATCGGCGTCGCCCACCGACAAGACGTATGCCAATCAGTTAAAGGCAGGCAGCATTCTCGAACCACTGCAGTCAGCGCTGCCGACGCATCCGGGAATCGCGCACTACATCATCCACACGTACGACTATCCAGCGCTCGCCGACAAGGCGCGTACGGCGGCGGCTCGATACGCAAGCATCGCACCCTCCGCCGCGCATGCGCTGCATATGCCATCACACACGTTCACGCGAGTGGGGATGTGGGACGAGTCAATCGCGACGAATCTCCGTTCGCGCGACATTGCGCTGCGTGACGGGGCCATCAGCGAAACGCTGCACGCCCTCGACTACGCGATGTACGCGTATCTTCAACTGGGGAAGGAGGCCGAAGCGAAGGCAATCCTCGACGGCCTTCCTGCGTTGGCCGCGCGCTTTGATCCCGATGTCGTCGCCGGTGCTGCCCCTGGCTCGGCGGGTGTGTTCGCCCTGGCGGCGATTCCGGCCCGGTGGGCGCTCGAACGGCGCGCATGGGCCGAAGCTGCCGCGCTTGTGCCGCGGGCAAGCGCGTTTCCCTACACGGAAGCAATGACGTACTTCGCGCGCGCACTCGGCGCGTCACATACGCGCGACCTCGCGAGCGCCCGGTCATCGATCGATTCGCTGGCAGCGATTCAGCTGCGGTTGCGCGCCAAGGGTGAAGGTTACTGGGCGGAACAGGTGGCGATTCAGGAGCTTGCGGCCCGCGCCTTTGTCGAGCTGGCCGAACGGCGTGAGGGCGAGGGCCTGTCGAAGATGATGGAAGCTGCGACACGCGAGGATGCGACCGAAAAAAGTGGCGTGACGCCTGGGCCGCTGGCGCCGGCGCGCGAGCTGCTGGGCGATATGCTGATGGAGCTTCAGCGACCGGCCGAGGCGATGGTAGAATACCGCGCGGTACTGCAGAGGGAGCCCAATCGGCGGCACGCTCTCAAGCAACTGCAGCACTAGTGGCGTGGAAACGAAACTCGGAAGTGGTCGCCGGTCGCAGCATCCCGGCTGGACGCTTTCGAAATTCTCGCAATACCGCCGGTACTGCTGCGGTTCTCGCCTCGCGATCCGAGCGCACCATCCGACTGTCTACTATCCGAACTTCGGTTGCACGTCACGAGGTCCTCGGTGCCAGCGATCGGCGTACGCGGCGAACAGGTATTGATCGAGCACCTCACCGTCCTCGATCGCGCTCCGGCGCATCAGCCCTTCCAGTGTGTACCCCGCCTTCGTCGGAATAGTTAGGCTGTTCGCGGTGTTCGCGCCGATCAATGCACAGATTGCCATCGCGAATGCGCGCATCGCGGCGTTCGCGAGAGAGGATCCCATCGCGACACGCCTCACGACGGCCCCAGGCGTGGGGCCAGTGACGGCGAGTGCGTTCGTGGCGACGATCGATGGCATCACGCGATTTCGCACCGCGCACGAGCTCGAGGCGTACTGCGGCGTGATTCCCAGTGAGCGCAGTTCAGGGGAAAAGCGCCAATTGGGCGCCTCGCCGGAATTCTGATTCGACGTGGCGCGATGACGTGGCGTACAACGCGCACCGGATCCGCCCGCGACCAACGGCCGCCCCACCGCGCGCGGCCGGAAGAGCCGAAGGCCGCAGCGCGAATCGAGATGACTGAATCGGGAGCGACAGAGCGCGTGAAATTCCTTGACGCACCACGGACCATCGACGTCGTCGGATAGTTAGCGCCACCCCGCTCCTTCGTACCACCCTCATGCGCCGAAACCATCGCGTCCCGAACGAGAGCACGAGCAGAAGGCTGAGCAGCACCTCGAGGATCGCTCGATCCACCGAAGCAACGCGACGGCAAGCCCAACAAACACTTGTAGGGGCTCGACGCGGGCCGCCGCTTCACAGAGGGAAATTCAATCGGAGTCGGTCCGTACGCTTCCCAGTCAACCGCTCCGACACCGCTCCGACACCGCTTTGGCACCGCGCGCGCCGCGGCGAGTCAGGCCGATCGGGCGACCATGCGTTCGAGCCCGTCGAGAATCAGTTCCAGCCCGAACGAAAAATCATGCGTGCCGTCGTGTTTGCCGCTGGCCACGAGCACCGTCATCTCGTGCAACATGGGATACTGCTCCACGGGCAACATCGGGAGAAAGCTCGCCGCGGCCAGCGCATATTCGCTCGGCTCGACCGGGAAGTTCTGCAGGTACAGTGTGAAGCCATAGATGAAGCTGTCCATCGCGTTCCACGCCCAATCTGTCTCAGCCCATGAGAGCCCCGCCTGTCGCAGCGTAGCGAGTGTGGCCTCGATGTAGCGGAAACTGTTCGGCCCCGCGTTGATGCGCGACGCCAACAGCAGTGCGGCCCAGGGATGCGCCAGCAGCACCGCGTGGGCCGAGTTGGCGCGAAGGCGCATCGCCGTCTTCCAGTCGCCGCCGGGCCTAGGCAGGGTAATCTCGCCGATGATCAGGTCCACCATGCCGTCGAGCACCTCGTCCTTGTTGGCGACGTGGTTGTAGAGCGACATCGCCTCGACCTTGAGCGTGGCCGCGAGCCGCCGCATGGAGAGCGCGTCGAGCCCCTGTTTGTCCGCCAGCCGAATGGCGGCGCGCAGAACGCGTTCACGGGTGAGCGGAGACCGACGGGTGGCGGGCATGGGATGAGATAACGCCGGTGGCCGCTGTGCCGCAACCGGCCCGGAGTCAAAAGTGGAACCCCAGACTTACCATGTACGTATGAGCGTACATCGTAAGTCCGTTAACCTTCAGCCCGGGAGTCCCGTCGTGCGTTCGCCCTTCACCGTTGTTTCCTCTCTCACCCTGCTCGTGTGCGCGCTCGCCGCACCGGCTGCCGCCCCACTCTCAGCGCAGGCGGCCGCAGGCGCGCCCACCGCGTCACCGGCCGCACCCGTGGTAGGTGAGCTCGATCCGCCCGGCATGCCGCGGTGGCACGCGGGTGTCGCGGCCGGTTTCGGACGGCCGTCCGGCGCATTCCGGCGCAATGTCGGACAGGCGGGCGGCGTGCAGGCGCACGTGCGCCTGCGGCTCGATCCGCAGGGCGTGGTGTCGCTCCGGCTCGAGGGCGGATATCTCAACTACGGACACGAGCGTCAGCGCACCTGTCTCGCCGCCACACCCGGCTGTCGGGTGGCCGTGGATGTCTTCACGGCCAACGGCATTCTGTCCGCCGGCATCGGCCCCGAAATCTCGTTGCCGGTGGGCCCGGTGCGTCTCTACGCGCACGGCCTCGTGGGCGCGAGTCGATTCACCACCGCCTCGGGACTCAGTGGTGGACTGCTGCCCGACATCATCGCCGCCGACGAACACTTCGGCGATTCGGGATTCGCCTGGAGCACGGGCGCCGGGCTGTCGGTACCCATCAGCCGCGTAGTCGCCGTGGACCTCGGCGTGTCGTATCAGGGCCACGGGCAACGCGACTACCTCGTCAAGGGCGGCGTCACCGACAACGCCGATGGCACGCTCAATCTCGATGTGAAGCGTTCCGCCGCGAACCTGCTCGCTTTTCGACTGGGGGTCAACATGGCACGCTCGCGCAAGCACAAGAAGTGAACGTCGCGGTCTGTCGTCGCTACGGGCCTCCGGACAGCGTGACCATCGAGGCCGCTGAACTACCGGCGCCCGGCCCACGCGACGTGCTGATTCGTGTCCGCGCGACTACGGTGTCGTCTGCGGACTGGCGCATTCGCAGCCTGTCCATGCCGCACGGCTTCGGTGCGTTCGGTCGTCTCGCCTTCGGACTGCGTGCACCACGACAGCCGATTCTTGGCAGCGAACTCGCCGGCGACGTCGTGGCCGTCGGCAGCGGTGTGCGCCGGTTCGCGATCGGCGACGCGGTGATCGCGTTTACGGGAATCAGGCTCGGCGCCCACGCAGAGCACATCTGCATGCCGGAGCACCGCGCGCTGGTGCACAAGCCCGCGCATATTCCGTATGAACATGCGGCCGCGGTTGCGTTTGGCGGCATCACGGCGATCGACTTCCTCCGGCGGGCAACGTTGCGCGCCGGTGAGCGCGTGCTCGTGAATGGCGCTTCCGGCACCGTGGGTTCGGCGATGGTACAGGTAGCGGTGGACGCAGGGGCGGAGGTCACGGCCGTCGCCAGCGGCGGCAACGCCGGATTGCTGCGCACACTCGGCGCGACGCGTGTGATCGACTATCACCAGACCGACTTCGCTGCCGAGGGCGTGCGCTACGACGTGATCGTGGACACCGTGGGCAATGCGCCGTACGCACGCGCGAAGCACGCGTTGCGCGAGCGCGGCCGCCTGCTGCTGGTGCTGGCCACACTTCCGGAAATGCTGCGCGCGCCCTGGATCACGCTCACTACGGGGCACCGCGTGATTGCGGGGCCTGCGGCAGAGCGCCTTGACGACTTTCAGACGATCGTGCGAATGGCCGCGGAGGGCCGCTTCACGCCGTTGATCGATTGCTGCGTGCCTTTTCAGCAGATGGCGCGGGCGCATGCGCGGGTGGAGAGCGGCCGGAAGCGCGGCAGTGTCGTGGTGCGCTTGGATGCAACTCGGTGACAGTCCCCCTGTGTCAGGATAGTTGTCGCATCACCGCTGGGGTGATTGCCCCGGGGTGATGGTTTCTGCTGGGGGCGCGGGTGAGGCGGTGTGATGCAGCAGTACACGGCGGCGTTTAAGGCGAGAGTCCTGCAGCGGTTGGTGGGGCCACGGGCGATCAGTGCGTATCGGTTGTCGGCCGAGGTGGGCGTCTCGCAGATGACGCTCTCGCGGTGGTTGGCAGCGGCGCGTACCGTTCCGGACATGGCGACTCCTGGAAAGAAGTGGACCGGTGCGCAGAAGCTGCGCGTCGTGCTCGCGGCGCATGGGTTGAGCGAGACCGATCTCGGCGCCTTGCTGCGGCGCGAAGGGCTCCATGCCGGGTGGCCCTTCGGCCGCGGCGCGCGCGCGCGTAGGCTCGATCGAATGCAAGATCCTTGGTGTAGCGCAGCATCGCTTCCTTCGACGCGAAGTAATGCGTGACGACGCCCGTCGTCACGCCAAGCTCCGCGGCGACGCTGCGCAGCGTCACATGCTCCAGTCCGCGCGTGGCAATCAGCTGCGCGGCCGCCGCGGCAATCGCTTCGCGGCGCTCCTGATGGCCCCCGCGTGGGCGACTCACCGGCGGAGCGGCGAGCAGCGCGTCTGATAGCTGAGAATAATTCTCATAACGCCTGCCACAGTAAGTGGCATCGTCCCGCGTGTCCATCATGGTCCCGCAGCGCGGCCGAGGCTGCGGAAACGACCGACCCGTTGGCCGCACAGGGTCAGTCCAGCGCGGACGATTCCACCAATTATCACGATCTTGTAACACGAGCCACTGCGCCCGCCGCCGTCGAGCGCCTTGCCGACACTGAACTTCGTTCCGTCTGCCCCCACCCCACCTCTGGCCACGCCACCCGTCGTGCAGCGTTCTCTGCAATTCCCCTGGAGCGTCACCCTCAGGCCGTCGTCCTGCTGGTGGGCGCCGTGGTGACGATGGTCGTGGCCAATCTTGCACGCACTGGGCGCGGCTATGATCGCCTGATGACGCGTGATGTCCGCGCCGAGTTGCTCGCACGCGAGGCACAAGTGGCCTTCAAGGTGCAGGTGCAGGAATGGAAGAACGTGCTCCTGCGCGGCCGGGACAACGCAGCATTGCTGAAGTATCGAGGGCGATTCACGCAGGAAGCGGAGCATGTGCGGGGGCTCACGGATTCGCTCGCGCCGCTGCTGCATGACACCGTGTCCCGCCCGCGGCTGGCAAACTTTCGAGACGCCCACACGTCGCTTGGCACACGCTATCTCTCGGCCAGGTCTGCGTTTGAAGCGGATACGTCACGCAGTCCGTATGCAGCCGACAAGGCGGTCCAGGGCATGGACCGTCCTCCCACGGCCATGCTCGACTCCCTCGTGGAAGGCGTCGGCGTGCAGGTCCAGCACGAGTTCGTCACACAGGCCGCATCGCTGCGGCGCAGTCTCACCGCACTGATCGCGCTGGCCCTGGTCGTGACCTTCGGCTTGGTCGTTGGCGGTATTCGCACGATTCGCTCGCTGACGCAACCGATCGTGCGTATCGCCGGGTACCTCGATGCGATCCGGACCGGGCCAGTCGCGCATCCCGCGCGTCGCAGCACTGCCATCTCGCGCGGCGAACTCTCGTCAGAAGCGATGCACTCGATTGCTCCCCTCGGGCTTGCGCGTGTCGACGAAATCGGTGTCATCGCCCGCGCGGGCAACGCCATTCGCGCGCAGGTGGAGCAGGTCGCGGCGGATCTGGTGCATGCGACAGCGACACATGACGAAGTGCCGACGGAAACGCACCGGAGTGTCACCAGCTTGCGCGAAGGCGATCTGCAGGCGTCGCGAACCGTCCAGGGCGACGGCGTGTATGGGACGCTCGCCGAGGCGTTCCAGCAGGCCACCGATGCGGTCCGTGCGCCACTCGCCGACGTCCGGCGTCTGTTTGGTGCGGTCGCGACAGGCGACTTGTCGGTCCGCATGGGGTCCGGGCATCGCGGTGTGTTCGACTTGCTGGCGCAGACTGCGAACCGTGCATTGGAGCAGCTGTCGGTCTCGATGCACGAGATGGCGAACGCGGCTCTGCAGACCCGTGAGCGCGCCACCGACATGGCAGACGACAACACGCGGCTGAGCGACCGTACCGGTGAGCGGGCGGAGACCGTCCGCCATATCGCCTCGGGGCTCGCGGCCAAGGCCGACGTCATGGAAACCGGTGCCGCTGCCATGCGCTCGCTGCGCGATGCGGCCAGTCGCATGTCGGACGACATGGTCGCGGGCACTGCGGCGGCGACACAGCTCGCCGACCAGATGCCGCTCGTGCAACGCCATACGGCGGACAGCGCGCGCGTCGTTCGCACCATCGACGAGATCGCCTTTCAGACCAACCTGCTGGCGCTGAACGCGGCCGTCGAAGCGGCACGGGCAGGTGATGCGGGGCTCGGCTTCGCCGTCGTGGCCGACGAGGTCCGCGCCCTCGCGATTCGGACCGGCGAGGCGTCCCGCCAGACGGGAGCTCTGGTCGAGGCGTCGTCGCGGAGCGCCGCCATCGGCGCCGAGCATGCCGCCAGCGTGACGGAGCAACTGACGGCGTTGCAGCACAACATGACATCGGTCTGCGAACGGATCGATGAGCGGGCGATCACCGTCAGCGCGGAAGCCGGCGGCGTCGGTGACATCACGCGATCGCTCGACACCCTGCGTGATGACCTTGGCGCGACGGCCAGCAGCACGGCGCAGACCGCCGAACGGGCGGCCTCGCTGGTGATCGAGGCGGAGAGTGTACTCGCACACGCGGCGCGTTTCACCAGCGGGGACCAGATCGAGCGTACAACGGCGCACCCTCCGCAGCGACCGCGCCTGCGGGCCCTCGACCGCTCACGCGCCCGGAAAACGGCCTGACCTTGACAAAACGCAACGATCGCGATGAACGGCGCGGCCGCGCCACCGCTCTGGCATTTCTCGCGGCGGCCGGATGGATGTTCGTGTACGAGGCGACGAAACAGGCGTTCCTCCCCGGCCTGTCCGCGTGGCAGTCGCACACCATCACGATCATCGTCTCGGCCTGCACAGCGGCCGCAGTCACCTACATCGCCATCGTACAGCAATCGCGGATCCTGCAGCACTTGGCCAACGAGCGTTCCAAGAGTGAGCGCCTCGAAGGGCAGCGTGCCACGCTGGCTCACAGCGAGGCACGCTACCGACTGCTCGTCGAGGCATTGCCCGAGGCGATCGTCGTGCATCGTGCGGGGCGCATCCTCTACGTCAATGCCGCAGCAGTGGCCCTGATCGGCGCGAGGAACGGCGACGGTGTGGCGGGCATGGAGACCGCTCACTTCATCGTGCCGTCACCGGCTGAGCACTCTGCCACACGGAGCGGCGGCGGCGCGGAACGCAGCGAGTACCGCCTGGTACGCCACGATGGCGGTTTCGTGGACGTGGAGTCGGCCTCGGTCGGGATCTCCTACGAATCAGAACCGGCAGTGCAGACCGTGCTGCGCGACGTCACCGAACGCAGGCTGCTGGAAGCGCGACTGGTGCACGATGCGTTTCACGATCCTTTGACGACGCTGCCGAATCGCCGCCTGTTTCGCGATCGGATCGAACATGCGCTGTCGCGCCTGACCCGTGCCCCCCAAGGCATGGCCGTCACGGTCCTGTTTCTCGATCTGGACAACTTCAAAACGGTCAACGATACCCTGGGGCATGACGCCGGTGACCGCCTGCTCATCACCGTCGCCCAGCGGCTGCAGGCCATGACGCGAAACTTCGATACCGTCGCCCGGCTCGGTGGCGACGAGTTCGGAGTCCTGCTCGAGGATCAATCCGGCGAGCCCGAATCGTTGCAGCTCGCGGAGCGAATTCGCGATGTGTTTCGAACGCCCGTTCGCATCGACGGTCTCGAGATGCATGTCACGGCCAGCTTGGGCGTGGCACACGCTGACATTGCTGCTGATGCCGATGTGCTCCTG
>JANNVN010000124.1:0-5214 GCA_031414435.1 Gemmatimonadaceae bacterium | reverse complement strand
GAGGTGGCGGATGACCAGCTTCGGCTGATCTTCACCTGTTGCCACCCCGCACTCTCGCACGAGGCACAGATCGCGCTGACACTGCGCGAAGTCTGCGGCCTGAAGACCGAAGAGATCGCACGGGCGTTCCTCGTCACGCCGCCGACCATCGCACAGCGCATCGTGCGCGCCAAGAGCAAGATTCGCGACGCGCGGATCCCCTATCAGATCCCGCCGCTCGCTGAGCTGCCGGCTCGGCTCGACGCGGTGCTGCACGTGATCTATCTGGTCTTCAACGAAGGCTACTCCGCGAGCACGGGCGAACTGCTCACGCGCCATGATCTCTCCGGCGAAGCCATCCGCCTGGGGCGCCTGCTCGCGCAGCTGTTGGCCGAGCCGGAAGTCCTGGGATTGCTGGCGCTGATGCTGCTGCAGGAATCACGTCTCACCGCACGCACGGCCGCAGATGGCGAGTTGATTCTGCTCGAAGCACAGGACCGCACCCGATGGAATCAGGCGCTGATCGCCGAAGGGTCGACGATGGTGCAGCGGGCGCTGTCATCGCGGCGCTTCGGCCCGTACACTCTGCAGGCCGCAATCGCCGCCGTACACGCGGAGGCTCAGACCGCCGCGACCACGGACTGGCGCCAGATCGTCGGACTGTACGACGTGCTGCGCCGCGCGGATCCATCACCGGTCATCGCACTGAATCGGGCGGTGGCGCTGGCGATGTCGGCCTCAACAGAAGCTGGCCTGGCGGAAATCGACGCACTGCTCGGGCGCGGTCTGCTGCGGGATTACCACCTCGCGCACGCCGCACGTGCGGACCTGCTGCGCCGCCTGAACCGGTTGGACGACGCCATTGCCGCGTACCAGAAGGCACTCGCGCTTGCTCAACAGGAACCGGAACGCCGTTTCCTGTCGCGCCGCCTGGCCGAGGTTTCGGCCGCGAGCGCACGTTCGTAGCTTCCGAGTATGGCCGTCACACAGATCGCGCTCCTGCGAGGCATCAATGTCGGCAAGGCAAAGCGTATCGCCATGGCGGACGTGCGCGCGGTGATCGAGTCTCTCGGCGGCAGCGATGTACGCACGCTGCTGAACAGCGGGAACGCTGTCTGGTCCGCGAAGAAGACGCTGACAGGCCCCGCGCTGCAAAAGGCGATTCTGGATGCGACCCGCGTTGACACTCGGACCACGGTACTGACGGCGGCAGACTTGGCAACCATCATCGCCGAACATCCACTCGCGGATGTGGTCACCGATAACTCGCGGTTCTTGTGCTACCTTCCCGCCGAGGCGCGTGATCTGGCGAAGTTCGAGCCGCTGGTGGATCGCAGCTGGGCGGTGGAAGTCCGTATTGGCTCGCGGGCAGCGTACGTCTGGAGTCCGGACGGCGTGTTGGCCGGCAGGCTCTTCGAGCATGTCAACAGGACCTTGGGCGATGCCTTCACGGCGCGCAACTGGAACACGCTGCAAAAGCTGCAGCAGATGGTGACTGACAGCGCGCGTTGATCACCGGTTTCGGTCAGATTACTGGTTGAACTTCGCCCCGACCGGTGTGCGATAACGCTGAAACGGAATGCGCAGCAGGTTGCCGACCGTCGAATGTTCCGCCGGCTGCATGTGGGTGTCGATCCCGAAGACGATCTGCGCAGTGTCGAGGCGCGCGAAGGTGCCGAACAGCCGGTCCCAGAAAGAGAAGATGTTGCCGAAGTTGGTGTCGGTGTATGGCAGTGCGATATGATGGTGCACACGGTGCATCGCCGGCGTCACGATCACCCAGCTCAGCGCGCGATCGAGGGTTGCGGGGAACCGGATGTTGGCGTGATTGAACTGCGAGAGCATGGCTGACAACGATTGATACAGAAACACCATCCAGATCGGCGCGCCCGCGAGCACCACGCCCGCCGTCGTGAACACGAACCGGAAGACGCTTTCGCCCGGATGGTGGCGGTTGGCGCTGGTCGTATCGACGTGCGGATCGGTGTGATGGACCAGATGGAATCGCCACATCCATCGGACCTTGTGTTCGGACCAGTGCACGACGTACGCGCCAATCAGGTCCAGCAGCAGCAGGCCAACGATCGCGTACAGCCAGAGCGGCATCGCCGGCAGCCAGTTGAGAAGGCCGAACTTCGAGGTGGCAGTCCAGTCGCTGGCGCGGAGCAGGATGCCCGCCATCAGGAAGTTCACGATCACCGTGGTGAGCGTGAAGAAGAGATTGATCGCCGCATGCCGCCCTTTCGCATATGCTCCGCGAAACAGTGGAACGCCGGTCTCGAGGAGCATGAAGACCGTCAGGCCGCCGACCAGAATCACGCTCCGGTGCGCGGGCGGAATGGTCGCGAAGTAGTCGACGAGGTGCTGCATGTGCGGGCGGACGGGGGAGAGGCAGGTCGAAGAGTCGACCCGGTCTACGTTAGCATATGGGGACCGTACTGAACCACTACTGCTCGGTACGGGCTCTCGCGAGCGCGAGTCGGGTTGCCCCCCGACGACACTTGAGCGCTGCGCCTCCTGCCCCGTCGCCCGGCCCAGCTCGGGGCCGCCCCCCTCGCCGGAGGGTCAGCGCCATGCTACCAATTGTCTGTCACATCGCATCCCTTCTCTCCCTGACGCATGACGACGAACCTGCTCACGCTCGACTGGCTGAACAAACTCGCGGGCTGGAGCGGCGCGATGAACCTCGTCTTCACCGCGGCCAGCGGCGACGAAGTGACGTGCGAACTGGACATCGCAGAGCACCATCATCAGCCCTTCGGCCTCGTGCACGGCGGCGTGTACTGTGGCGTGATCGAGACGATCTGCTCGATCGGCGCCACGATTCATGTGCGGTCACACGGACAGGAAGCGGTTGGGTTGGAGAATCACACCTCGTTCATCCGGGGCACACGCAGCGGCAAACTGCTCGCGGTGGCACGACCCATTTCGCGCGGCCGCACGAATCAGGTCTGGGAAGCGTGGATCCACGATGAGAAGGACCGTCTGGTGGCCCGGGGCACCGTGCGTCTTCAGAACGTGACTGCCACCGACGCGATGCCGGCGGTTCCGGCATCCTGAGGCGTACGCGCGTGGTGCATTCGCAACACACTGATTGCGGTTGCCCAAGTGCGGCGAGTGGGACTCGGACCGCACTGCTGGCCGGTCGAAGCGAACGTGCAAATCAATGGACTCGGAAGTAGTGTCAGACAGTCGAAGCCGCCCCGTTCCCCCTCTCACCCCGGTGTCATGAGCTCTCGCATCGCCCAGCGCAGCGCCGCGCTGCTCGCCCTCCGCTGGCACGCCGGCACCGGCACGCTCGTGGCACTGACGGCCGCGTTCACCCTCGCCGGCGCGCTGCCGGCGCTGACCGTGCTCGGAGGTACCAACGCGGCACCATCGCTGACGATCGCACTCGGCGACACCGGCGCGTTGCTCGCCGACTGGGGCGGGCGCGGTGTGGTGTGGCCGCAGCTGCAACAGCTCGCATTGCTGCAGTTACTGTCGATCGTGCGAGGTGCCACGCTGCTCACCCTGATGGTCGGTGCCGCAACGCTGCTTGCACTGCATGTGGCGCGAACTGCGGCACGGAGCGGCGAAGTGGTCGTCGCCCGCTCGATCGGCGCGTCACGGAAGGACTTGCTCGGCGCGATGATTCTCGAATCGGGAGCACTCGCCAGCGTGGCACTTTTCAGTGGCATGGTGCTGGCACTGATTGCCGTGATCACGATGCGAGCGACGTGGCCCGGCAGCGTGGCGTCGGCGAATATCATGCTGGCTGTCGCTGGGACACTTGGCGTGACCGGGCTGGTGATGGTGGCGCCGCTCCTGCTGATCCGCGCGTTGAGCACCACCCGACTCGTTGACGATGACCGTCGGCCACTGACCCTGATCATTCCGGCGCTGCAACTGGGGGCGGCCGTCGTGGTACTGGCAGGGGCCGTCACACTGCGCAGGGTGACGACGATGCAGGAGGGCGCGGTGTCGGCCGGTGCCACCAACCGGACGACGGTTCAGGATGTTCGAGACGAGGGAGGTGATCGACTGGCACGCGCCCAACGCGTCGCAGCATTCCTCGACGCACAACACGCCGCGAAGCCGACGGCGCTGGTCAGTCTCGGGTCCAGCGGCGTCTCGCGCGGGCTGGGAACCATCGCACAGGCCACCAGCGACTGCGGCAATCGCTGTCCTCCCGGTACCGCCGTGCGCGCGTTCACGGAAACCGTTGCGCATCACGCGATCAGCGGCGACACCTTCGCAGTGAACGGACTGCGGGTACTCGCAGGTCGAGCCCTCGGCAACACCGATCGATGGGACAGTCCCTTGGTCGCCGTCGTCAATGCGAGCCTCGTGCGCGCAATGTTTCCGGCCGGTGATGCGGTCGGGCAACGGATTCAGCTTCCACTGTTGAACGATGCCTGGTTCGAGGTAGTCGGCATTGTCGAAGACGCTCCGGCGCGAGGTCTGGGCGGCGTGATGCAACCACCCCTTGGCGTCTACGTGAGCATTCTCCAGCATCCGGTCGCGCTATTTGAAGTTGCCACCACCAGCGGCCCCGTACGCGCAGATGCGCTCCGCCCGCTTGGCCGGACCAGTGGCATTGCCACGTCCGTATTGACACGACTTCAGACTGACACCCGCACGCTCCACTGGTTCACCAACCTGCTGCTCGCAATGGGCGTGCTGACCGCCACCATCGCCATCGGCGGGCTGATCGCAATGCTGCGACTCTGGCTCGACTCACAACAGCGCGAACTTGGTATCCGCCGCGCCGTCGGCGCCAGCCGGCGCGCCATCCATCAGCTGGTGCTGGGACGTGCCGCACGGGTTGCACTCGGCGGGTCGGTGTTCGGTGCCTGGCTCGGCCAGATCGCATGGGATGTTCTGCCACGTATCGTGCCCGGTGCGCCGGCATTCGACACAACCGTCGTGGTGCAGACGTGCGTCGTGCTCTCGAGTCTGACGATTGCCGTTGCCTGGCTGATGGCGGCGCGGTTTACCCGTACGCCAGTCGGCACGCTGCTTATCGAAGTGGGTTGAACTGCAGCCGTCACGCGCAACAGGTGATCGGTGATCCGTGATCCGTGATCCGTGATCGGCAACCTGTAACTGCTTGACGCAAAGGCGCCGAGGTCGCGAAGGCGCGAAGAATAGCATTGAGGAATGGAACTGCTCTGAAAGTGCGGTGGTCCCAGAGCGCTTCCTGAGTCAGTATCTCAGCGCTTCTTTGCGCCTTCGCGACCTCTGCGCCTTTGC
>JANNVN010000123.1:0-66077 GCA_031414435.1 Gemmatimonadaceae bacterium | reverse complement strand
ATCTCGCCGCGCGTGGTGAGCGGAGGTCGACGACCCTGATCTACGGAAACCGGCGCGAGACGCAGATCGTCGCCCGGACAGAGCTGGAAGGCTTGCAGGCGACGAAGGGGCTGCGGCTGTTTCTGCCGCTGCGCGAGCCATCTCCGGCCTGGCCCCACCCGAATGGCGACGTGACTCAGGACGTGCTCGTGCAATGTCTTGGCCGTCGGCCCGATGCTGAGGCGCTCTATCTCGTCTGCGGCCCGCCGGCCATGATGGACAGCGTCGAAGCTGCACTGCTGGCGCTCGGCGTTCCCAGCGGGCGTATCGTGTGCGAACGGTTCAGGTACGATTGACCGGGCCAACACCGACAACATGAGTCATTCGCTGCTGCGTCGATTTTCCCGCATTGCCCTCCTTCTCTTTCTTCTCGCGGCCGTCTGGTTCGCGCTGCGATAGGCAAGGCGGGCACCTCGCGCCGTGAAGCGCTGGCATCGTGTCGGCCGGCATAAAGCCAGAACCGGGACGCCGGCATCGGTGCGATCGGTGACTGAAGGTCGCGCCGGGCACTGCCGACACTCTGCAGTCCATGATGCCCGTTGCGCGCCAAATCGCCGCCTTGCAGCGCCACCTCTGGGTGGCGCTGCTTTGTGTCGCGGTCCTGCCAGCGCGCGCCGACTCGCAGCGGCTCGAGGCTCGGGCCGCCATAGAGGCCCGGGCGCGGTAAACTGACACACTGCGCGTGGATGATCGGGCTGCCGTGTCCGTCTGGCCGGCCGTCAGGGTATTGGCCGATCCCGGGAATGCCTACAGCGCCGAACAACTCATCGACCAGCGGCAGCGCTTCGAAGCTCCTGCCGGCACGACCAGCAATCTGGGGCGCCGCACCGGGACGATTTGGCTGCGCGTCCCGGTCGTCGTGCCAGGCACAGAGCAGGTGCGCCGTGTGCTGGAGATCGACTATCCCGCTCTCAATCAGGTCGACCTGTACGTAGTGCAGAACGGCGTGGTGCGGTCGCAGTACGCCATGGGCAATCATCTCGTGCAAGCAGAACGCGCGCTACCCACGCGCACGCACGCCGCGCCCCTGCTGCTCGCCCCGGGCGACTACGAGTTGCTGCTGCGTGTGCAGACCCTCAGTTCGGTGCTACTGCCGATCACCCTGCGTACGTCCGAGGGTTTCACGCGCTACGAGTCCCAGGTGCAAATGGTGCAAGGCATCGTCTTCGGCCTCGCGCTGTGCATGCTGCTCTACAGCCTGGCGCACTGGGTGAACCTGCGAGACGCGGTCTTTCTGGACTACGCCCTGCTGCTGGCGGGCAACATGGTGTTCACCCTGTCGTACTTCGGCATCGGGGCCCAGTACCTCTGGCCGGACTGGCCGCGCGCATCGATGCAGATCGCACCAATGGGAGTCATGGTTGCCGTCGCTGCCGGAACACGGTTCACCCGCGCGACACTGGCTGTAGTCGAGATCAGCCGACCCATCGACTGGATCCTGCGCGGTGCCGGTTTCGCGGCACTGCTGGGGCTGGCCGGAACACTGGCGGGGCTGGTGGGCTATCGCAGCGCTCAGACGTTGGTGACCGTGCTGGGTATCGCGGTGACAGTCGCGGTGGTCCCGGCGGCGGCCATTCGTGTGCTGCGTGGCGAACGCGTCGCCAGCTACGTGCTGTTCGGATGGGCGTTCTATTCCGCGGGTGCGCTGACCATGGCCGGCATTCTGCGCGGCATGGTGGAACCCACCTTCTGGTCACAACATCTGTATCCGTTTTCGACGACGGTCGAGATGTCGGCGTGGATGGCGGTGCTGGGGCTGCGCGTCAAGAACATCCACCGGAACGCCGAGCGTACCCGCCTCGAAAGCGAAACCCTGCGTACGTTGGCACACACCGATGTGCTCACTGGTCTGCCGAATCGCCGCGGCCTGCACGAGCACCTGGCGGCCGCGCTGCACATCGTCGGTCCGCAGCGAATGCTGGCGGTCTACCTGATGGACCTGGACGGCTTCAAGCCGGTGAATGACCGCTTCGGCCACGATGTAGGCGACGCCCTGCTGGTCGCGGTGGGCAAGCGCCTGCAGACGCAGTTGCGGGGCCAGGATGTGGTGGCGCGCCTGGGGGGCGACGAGTTCGTGGTGCTGGCAGGCGGGTTGCCGGATGAGACGGCTGCGCAGGCACTTGGCCAGGCGCTGCTGGCGGTCTTCGACCCGCCGTTCGACCTAGATGGCCAGCGCTGTGAGGTCGGGGTCACGATCGGATACGCGCTGGCGCCGCTGGACGGCCACACCGCGGATGAATTGCTCAAGCGCGCCGATGCCGCGATGTACGCGGGCAAAGAGCAGGGGCGTCATCGGATGCAGCGCGGTGGCCGCGCCATGGTCGGTGTGTCAAGCCTGTCAGCGTGACGGCAGGCCGTGCGCATGGAGCGCGTCGAGCGTGCGAATCATTGCAGCAATGCGTCTTCTGGGTGCGTCTGGTCTGCGCAGCGGTTCGAAAGGCGACGTACGCAGTTCTACCACCAGGCGCTCGAACACGCCAAGACGATCATCGAAGCGTGGCGACGCGACGAGCGTGCGACCGCTTGTACCTGCTATGCGAATCTCAGCCACAGTGTTTCCTGGTCTCGCGACAAACGATGAAGCCGCCGCTCTCGCTGACTGACGATGTTAGCCACCCCCTACAACGTCCAAACAACCGGCGCAACAGCCGGCGCCAAGGCCAGCAATGCACAGTTACTGCGACCGGCCTTGACTACCGCGACTTGCACGCCGCAGGATCGGACTTCACGAAGTAGCGCCGGTAACTCGCGCTCCGGGGGTTCATGCAGCCCTTCAGATTCACGATCTCCACCTTCCGAAAATCAATCGGCGCTGTTTCCGCCTGCAGCGCGATGTATCCCTCGGAGAGCATCTTGCCGTCGATCAACACTCCGGGTTTGGTGTTGTTCGCGGCACCGCCGCCCATCTGTGGCTTGAAGTAGGTCAGGACGGTATCACCATTCACGATGTGCTTGATCACCGAGTCGCCAAGCACCATCGCTTCCACGCGGACCCATTGGTCGCCGTCGTAGGTTGCGGAGCCCGAGTTGATGCAGTGCGACGTGACCAGTTTGTCGTTCATGACCACGTGCGTGCCAGGCGTGCACAGATTGCCGTTCGTGCGGGTGCTGCGTCCAAGGCCGCCGAGCAGTTGCACTTCGAGTGAGATGGGGAAATCCTGCGTCAGCCCCATGCTGGCGGCAGACTGGGAATGCACCATGATGCCGTTGTTCCGGATCGCCCAGCTGACGCCCTCCCCGGCACCGGTGACCTGCTGCCCCCGGAACCGATACTCGACAGCGACGATATAGTAAGAAAACGGCTTTTTATAGACGATGTGTCCGAATTGATCATTGAAGTCGGTCCACTCGTCGTAATTCACACGCAGCATGCCGGAATCGACACGAAACGTGTTGCGAAAGTTGGTACCAAGCGGGTAGCCGGCGAACTTGATGTCCCAGTCTTTCAGGTCCCTGCCATTGAACAACGGCACCCACGCCATCGCCTGAGCCTGCGCCAGCGCCAGCACGCTTGGCGAGACAACACGATTGCGCACGGGCGATTCGGCGGACGCCGCGAACACTCCGCCAACGAGAACGCCCACAGCGCAGCCGAGGGCGATGCGCGTGCGGCGCGCCAGCGGTGGGATCAGAGCGACGCTACCGCGCAACGGCGGCGTGAGAAGAGACCGAGTCTGCATGAGCGACATCGCGGGGGCGGCTGGAGTCGCAGTGCGCGCGCAGCAGTGCAGCGGCACCAACTGCTCGAAGATACTGCAACGCTGCACGCCTTCGCGTCAATTGCCCGGAGTCCGGTAGCCCAGGGAGGCGCGAATCGCAGTGCTGTCGCCTGAGCGGTGGCGTGGAAACGAAATGCGGCGACGCAGTCGCCGGTCGGAGCATTCCGGCTGGCCGCGCGCCCCCCGACGAACGCTATTTGACCACCTGCATTCTGGTCGCCTCGATCCCGTACTGACCAGGATTGAAGTTGGGGTCCTTGGTCAGGATGTACGCGTCCTGATTGCTTACGCGCCACGCGTTGCCGTAGCTATGATCCAGCTGCACGGGCGAATTGTTGACCGGATCGAGATAGGTATCCACGCCGCGGACTGCCTCGATCGACGCGCGCTGCATCCGGTCGCTGCTGGCTTCGCCGGGATAGAGTTCGCCCGACGCACCGGTGCGGTTAGCGCCGCTGGCGATCTGGAAGCTCTCGATGTTCGCTTTCGTCGCGGCCGCGCCCCCAGCCACGATGATCGCCGCGCGTTCACGCGTTCCCTGCACCGCGATACCGCCAAGCTTGTTCTGCAGGGCGAACAGCTGCGCGAGCCACTCTGCGTTGGGAAGGATTGAGCGTCGCGATGCCTCGACGAGCTCGATGTCGAGCTGGCCATCCGGCGCTGTCGCGGCGAACGTCCCCTGGGTTGACGCGTTGAGTGACGTCAGCGGTGGGCCGCCCATCGGATTCATCAGACTGCTCATGTAGAACACGGCGCTCACGCCCAACACCCCGCGCATTGCGGTGCCACCTTGCCGATAGGTGAACAGCACTTCACCACCTTCCGCCTTGACGGACATGGACAGCCCCATCTGCTGCGCCATCGCCTGGGTCTGTCGCGCCATCTCGCGCGCTGACTGCGCGAAGTCGGGGCGATCGCGGTACTCCTGCACCTGGGCGTCGGGGAACGCCTGAGCCACACGCGCCTCGAGGTACTCCCTTGCTGAGGCAAACGAGGCCTCACGACAGTCGCTGCGCAGCCCTGTGCTGCTCGTCTGCCACACCTCGGTGGGGAAGATCGAGATCGACGACAGCCCGTCGGCGGATGTGGCGGTCCAGTCGACCCCATACGGATCGCTGCACAGACCGACCCCCGGAACCACCCCGCCGTGGGTTGACCACCCGTGCGGCACAAGCGCCGTCATGGCGGTGCCCGCGGCGATCACACCGGGATCAATGATGTTGACGCGCTGCAGCATCACCGCCCCATCGGGCAACGGTCGGGTTGGTCCGCGGGGGGCGGGCAACGTGCCCGCTGCGGAGCCGGAGGACGCTGCAGACGAACCGTTCCGTGATGCGTCTTCCGCAGAATTCGCTCCGCACGCGGCAATGATGAGGACGGTGAACGGAGTGAGGGTCAGCTGGAAAACGGATGGGATGCGCATGCGGAGTCTCACGGTTGCAGGGTTCGTATCCTGAGACGCGTCGTCGTCCGGTCACTCGGCTCATGTCGGCCGTAGTCGGTCGGGCACGGATCATCACGCTCCTGACAGCCCGCAGGTGACAGCCCGCAGCTCACCTCCGCGTCACGCCCATCGCGCGAAACAGCGCGTCAACATCGTAGACTCGCCCGCCACGGATCACCGAGTGCGTCCGACGCAGATCGGTGATGCGCTCCCAAGGCGACTCATTCGCAGGGACGTAGAAGCCGCCCACCGCGGACTCGGTTGGCGTGTCGCTGGAGCGTCCGGCGACGAATGATCCCGCCAGCGCGCTCCCGGCATCGCGGCCGACCTTCCACTGCCATCGACCATTGCGCCACTCGGCAGATTCAGTCACGTCGCCTGGCACGTTGTCGATCACACCCAGAGTTCGTGTCGCAAACCCGACGACGGCGCCTTGGGCATTGCGGTGCTACTTCGTTTCCTGTCGCGGCCCGCGCTGCCGATCCTGGTGACGCCAGCGCACGGTGTTCGTGTCGCCCGTGTCGACCTCGGTCATCGCACCCACCAGTCGGCCGTGGTTGAAAATCTCCCAGTGCAGTGTGTCAGAGGGGAGGATCAGGGACGCTACGAGCAGTGCGAACATGGGTGTCTGGGCAGAGAGACGGCAGACTTCCGGTCAACGGAGTGCCAGACAGGTTCCCGGTCCGGGCATGCGTCAGGGTTAGGCATCGAAATCGCGGAACGTCAATCGCCAGTAGCAGCGCCGTATCCGACGGTCGAATGGCGACGGTGCCTGTGGCCGACGTACCTCAGCGCGAATCGGTTCCGGGGATTCCAGGGAGGAACCGCCATAAGGCCGCGAGACTGATCACTGTCACCGCGAGCCAGACCAACGTCAATCCAGTCATGCTCACGGTCTGTCGGGCCCACCCGATCAGCACTGTCGCGGCGACCTGCATCGCGAGGAAGGCGGCAGTCATCGAAACCGGGGCACGCTCCGCGGCGCGATCGAGCGCGGCCAGTGCGAGAAAGCCTACGGCACCGATACCGAAGAGGATGATGGCATCGTGCGGTGTTGGTGTCACCCAGACGCGTGGGACGTAGACGCTGAGCGGGATGATCACGCCCACCGCCGTGTAGAACATGTTTGCAGAGAGCGGTTCGCTCCGCAGTTGCCGCGTCAGGACGACGTAGAGCGCGAACGATCCTGCCATCACCAGCGGCCATACCAGCGAACGCATCGCTGGTAATCCCGGTGGTCCGATCATGGCTATCGCGCCAACAGATGCGAGCAATGTCAGCAGCCAGGCCCAGGCCGGCACTCTCTCGCCAAACAAGAAATGTGCGAACGCGAGGATCAGCAGCGGCGCGCACCAGAACACCGCCCACGCGGTGACAACTCCCAGTCCACTCGCGATCGCAAAAGCGAAGCTGAGTGGCATCACCAGCATCAGGAATGATCGCCCGACTTGCAGTCGCGGCCGCGACGTGACCCACAATCGCGACGGTCGGCGCAGCCCCCAGACCATGGCAGCGATCAGCAGGTGACTGGCGTACCGACACCATACGATCTGCGTCAGGTCATACGGCCGACGGAGTCGCACACCGACTTCATTTTCGAGCACGGCCCAGAGTACCGCGAACGCCGTCATCAACACCATCGCCTGACGCCGATCGGGCGCCGACGATATCGCGTCGTGCGCCGACGATTCGACTCGCGTGGTCACAACGAACCTTCCTCCCATACCGGCCCCGACTCGACCGCGGCGAGCGCGCCGCCATCGCCCAGTGCAAGCTCACTCAGGATACTGACCGTGAGTTCGTTGATGGTTGGGCCCTGCAGCAGGTCGGCGACCGACAGTCGAACCTTGACCGCACCTTGCACGCGATTCCTCAGCTCCATCGCCGTGAGTGAATCCATCCCGATATCCATCAGTGACAGATCGGGCCGGGCGCGACTCGCCGACGAGAGCGCAAGCACGCGGACGATCTGCTCGGTCAGGAATGCGGTCAGAATTGGTGCGCGATCCTCGGGTCCTGCATCAGTGATCCGCTTCAGCACATCGCCACCACCGATCGCCTGCGCCGTCTGCTTCGCCACGGGCGCAACCAGGCGCTCGTACAGCGGTCCGAGGCTGCGTGGCATCTTCGCCCGGTCGATCGGGAGTGCCGCCACATTCGGCGACTCGGAACGCTGCAGCAGATCCTGCAGCATTCGCACACCCTTGTCCGGTGTGATCATGCCGAGTCCCTGTGCCGCCCAGCGTCGACGATGTGCGTCGCCGACTTCAGCAGCCATGCCGACCTCGGACCAGCTCCCCCAGTTGATGCTCAGCGCATGCCGTCCCTCGGCCCGACGCACGAAGGCCATCGAGTCCATGAAGCTGTTTGCTGCTGCATAGTTGCTCTGTCCCGGCGATCCGAGCAGCGCCGCGCCGGAGGAGAAGAGCACGAAGAAGTCGATCGGCAGCTGGCGCGTGAGCCGGTGGAGGTTCCAGGTGCCAAGCACCTTGGGAGCCATGACCCGTGCAAATCGGTCAAGCGTCTGCTCGGGCAGCATGCCGTCGTCCACCACACCCGCGGCATGCAGGATGCCCCGAAGTGGTGGCAACGACGCGGCAATCTGCGCCAGCACCGCCGCCACATCGCTCTCAACCGCGATATCGCATGACGCCACCAGCACCGTGACGCCAGTGGCGCGCAACGCGTCGAGCTGTACCTCCACGCTCGCAGACGGCGCACGCCGACCGAGCAGCACCACGTTTCGTGCACCAAGGCCGACCAGCCACTCAGCACAGGCGACGCCAAGTCCGCCGAGGCCACCGGTTATCAGGTAGCTCGCATCCGGACGGACCTCCGGTGTCCGGTGTTGCGTGATGACGATCTTCCCGGTGTGCAACCCCTGGCCCATGAAACGGAAGGCTTCCTCCGCGCGCTCCAGCGGGTACACCTTCTGCGGCAGCGGCGTGAGGGCACCAGTCGCGAAATCATCCATCAGCCGCTGCAGCATGTCGTGCGTGAACTGTGGCTCGGCGAGGGCGATCTCGCCCAGATAGAGGGGATGATAGTGTATGCCGGGAAACGACTCGGCGACCGTTTCCTTGTCCCAGATACCGGTCTTGCCGATTTCGATGAAGTGGCCGCCGCGCTTGAGCAGTCGCAGGCTGGTGGGAATGAAGTCGCCGGCAAGGGAGTTCAGGACGATGTCGACACCTGAGCCGTTGGTGACGCGGTCGAAGTCCTCGGCGAACACCAGCGAGCGCGAGTCGGAGATATGGTCCACGCCGAGCGCCAGCGCCATCGCGCGCTTGGCCGGCGTGCCGGCGGTTCCGAAGATCTCGGCACCGGCGCGGCGAGCGAGTTGAATCGCTGCCATGCCAACTCCACCGGTCGACGCATGGATCAGCACTTTGTCGCCGCGCTTCATGCCGCCCAGCGTGCTGAGTGCATACTCTGCGGTGAGAAACGTGACAGGAATCGTCGCGGCTTCGACGAAGCTCAGGTTCGCCGGCTTGCGTACCGTCTGGATCGCGAGCGCGATGACGTAGGTTGCGAAACTGCGATCGATCATCGTGACCACCTCGTCACCCACGAAGAGATCATCGACCCCTTCACCAACGGCGGTGATGACACCCGAGCACTCGTTGCCCAGTGGGCCCGGGTCGCCGGGATACATCCCCAGGGCATTGAGCACATCGCGGAAGTTGAGCCCGGTGGCGTACACACGGATCTCGACTTGATTGGGGCCGGGGGCCTCACGCGGCACGACATTCAGCGCGAGGTTTTCGAGAATCCCACGCTCCATGATCTCGAGGCGTCGTGGCGGAAGTCCCTCGACGTTGCGCAACACCCCCGGTGCCAACCGAGCCACGTAACGCTGGGTGCCACGCAGCGCCACGCGATCCTCGTTGTCGGCGACGGTCACGGCGGCGGCCAGCAGCGCCGCGGTGTCGCGGCGCACCGTCGTATCGAGGTCGATGCGGACCACGCGCAACGCCGGGTACTCGCTGGCGATCACGTTCGCGAGCCCCCAGATCGGCGCGTCGACGAGGTCAGGGACGACATCGCCGACGGCTTGCGTCCCGCGTGTGATGATCCAGAGCTTTGCACCGCTGTCGGCCATCACGGGAACCAGTGCCAGCAGCGCCCCGACACGATGCGCATGCAACCGGGACAGCGCTGCGCCGTCGAGGTCCTCTGGATCCGTCGGCGTGCCCACCATCGAGACGACACCGGTCCACGGTGTACCGACGCGCGGCGGCGCCTCGGCGAAGAGACGCTGGAAGTGCGACGCGTCAGTGACGTCGAGAGTCCAGCCCTGCGCAGTGTCCGTGAATTGCGCGCTGTGCTCGGCGACGAAGACCGATGCTCCTCGTTCGGTCAACTGCGCGGCCAGCTCTGCCGCCAACGGTGCACCATCGCTCACGAGCAACCAGTTACCGGTAACCGGCTGCGCCGCGCCGTCGAGCGGTGCGGCCTGCCAGTCAACTTCCAGCATCCAATCGGGTCGCACGGGTTTGTCCGCAGCCCTCTGCATCGCCGCACGTGACACACGGTGCAACTCGAGCCCTTCGACTGCGGCGATCGTTGCACCCGAAGGATCGATGAGCAGAAAGTCTGTCGAGATACTGCTCCGGGTCGGATTGACCCGCAACGCGTGGATGTGGCACCAGGCGACGGTTGGCGCGGATTGGAACACGCGATAGCTCGCGACACTGACGGGGAGGAACACATCGTCAGTCTGTTGCGGGTCATCGGCCCACGGCAGCCCGACGCCGACCATTTGAATGGCGGCATCGAGCATCGCGGGGTGCACCATGAACAGGAGTCGATCGTCACCGAGGGCCTCGGGCAGCTCCATACGGCCCACCACTTCTCCGTTTGAACGCCCGATGGACGTGATACAGCGAAACCCGGGACCGTAGAGGGCACCCTGAGCGGTGAGGTGGTCGTAGTACGCGTTCACATCCTTGTCGACCCGGCCCTCGGCCGCCAGCGACGGAACGCCGCTCACCGGTGCTGCGGTGGACGATGGCGACGCGGTTGCTTCGAGATGCGTACGCCAGGTTGCAGCCGTATCGCTCTCCGCATCTGCCAGCACCTCGCTGAACACCTGAATCAGGAAGGTCCCATCGTCACGTGGTGTCGCGACGACTTGCGCCGTGACGGTTCCGGCTTCCGGAACGGTCAGTCCTTCGCGCAATGAGACATCTGACAGTGCAACGTCCTCCGTCCCGATCACTTCCCTGGCAGCCGCGAGGGCAAGTTCGATGAACCCCGCACCCGGAAGCAGCGCAGCATCGTAGATCCGGTGATCGGAGAGCCATGGCGTGTTGGCGATCGAGAGCGACGTCTGGAAGAGGAGCACCGGGCTCGAAACGCGATCGCCGAGAAGCGGGTGACCGGTGCTGCGTCCCGCGACGCCCGGCGTCAGGGTCTGGCGTGGCGTGCTGTCGAACCAGTACCGCTCACGCTGGAACGGGTACGACGGCAGTTCGACGCGACGCGCGCCGGCGTCGCAGACGGCCTTCCATTCGATCGGCTGCCCTTCGAGGTGCAGACGCCCGACACTTTCGAGCATCGACTCACGATCGCTTCGACCCTTTTTCATCGAGGACAGCCAGACGGCGTCGTTGCCGCGCTCGCATCGTTGTCCCATCCCGCTCAGAATCGGTGCCGGGCCAATCTCGAGGAAGGTGTGGATGCCCTCCGCGTGCAACGTGGCAATCGAGTCAGTGAAGAGGACGGCATCGCGCACATGCCGACGCCAGTATGCGGCCGTCGTGATCTCACTGCCCGCCAGGCGACCCGTGACGTTTGACACGAGTCCGATGTCCGGCAGCGAGAAGGCCACCGTTCCGGCGATGCGTTCAAACTCGTCGAGTATGGGCGCCATCATCGGTGAATGGAACGCATGGGACACATTCAGCCGGGCGAACTCGATTCCGTCGGATGCCAGCGCGCGGAGAATCACATCGATCGCTGATGCCCGCCCGGAGATCACGGTATTCGTCGGACCATTCACGGCGCCGATGTCGACGTCGGCTTCGAATCCCGCCAGCGCCGCCGCGACGCGCGCGCGCGGTGCAAACACGGCGACCATTGTACCGTCGCGCGGCAGCGCGCTCATCAGCCGACCGCGGGCAGCGATCAATCGCAGTCCGTCGACCAGCGAGAACACGCCGGCCAGACAGGCTGCGACGTACTCTCCAACGCTGTGCCCCATCACCACCGCAGGCGTGACGCCCCATGATCGCCAGAGCTGCGCGAGCGCGTACTCGACCGCGAAGAGCGCCGGCTGCGTGAACGCGGTGTCATCCAGCTGCTCGCTGAACTCCGCCGTGCCCATGATGACCGGGAGCAGCGGCGATGGCAGCAGCGGGTCAACGATGGCCGCACAGGCATCCAGCGCGCTCCTGAACACCGGCTCCGTCTCGTACAATTCGCGCGACATACCGGGATACTGGGCGCCCTGACCCGAGAACAGAAATCCGATCTCCGGTGCGGTGCCGGAGGTAAACCGGCGCGCAGTGACACCAGGTGTCGTTTCGTCGTCGAGAAACTGCCGCAGCTGCGCAGCAGCGGCCGATGCGCTCTCGGCAACCAGCGCGAGGCGCTCCGGCAGGTGCGAACGGCCGACCGCCGCCGTGAATGCCACATCCCCAACGGGCGGCACCTCTTCACGCTCGAGGAACCCGGCGTAGTTCGCGACTTGACTGCGCAGCGCGCCGCTGGTCTGCGCAGAGAGCACGAGAACTTGCGCCCGCGCAACACGCCCGACCTCCATCGTCGTGAGCGGCGCCGGCGCCTCTTCGAGGATCACATGCGAGTTCGTCCCGCTGAAGCCGAAAGAGCTGACGCCAGCCCGACGCGGCACTCCTGGCGGCGTACTCCACGGCATCGACGCCGTGGGCACCCGGACCGGGATCGTGTCCCAGGGAATCAGGTGATTGGGCGTGCTGAAGTGCAGGTGCGGTGGCACCTCGCGGTGCTGCATTGCGAGGATCACCTTGATGATGCCCGCAATGCCGGACGCCGCTTCGAGATGCCCGATATTCGTCTTCACCGAACCGACCAGCAGCGGTTCGTCCTTCGATCGCGCACCGAAGACCGCACCGAGCGCCTTCATCTCGATGGGGTCGCCAAGCGGTGTTCCAGTGCCATGCGCCTCGATCACGCTGATGTCCTGCGGTGTCAGACGCGCGTTGGCGAGCGCATCGCGGATCACGGCCTCCTGCGCCGTCCCATTCGGCGCGGTCAGGCCGCTGCTGCGACCATCCTGGTTGATGGCCGAGCCTCGCAACAGGGCGAGAATCCGGTCGCCGTCACGTTCAGCATCGGACAGTCGCTTGAGAACCACCATCCCGCAGCCCTCACCGCGCACGTATCCGTCGGCCGACTCGTCAAAGGTCTTACAGTGTCCATCGAATGACATCATGCGTGCGCGCGACGTCAGGATCGAACCGAGGTTGGACAGCGTCAAGCTCACACCGCCTGCGATTGCAAGCCCGGTTTCACCGTTCCGCAACGATTGAATGGCACCGTGAATCGCAACCACCGATGATGAGCATGCCGTGTCGACTGCGTAGTTCGGTCCGTGCGCGCCAAGGAAGTACGACAGGCGGCCGGAGGCGATGCTGTGCGCCGATCCTGACGCAGCATATGCATCGCCGTTCCGCGATCCGACAATGTCCCCGATCATGTTGGCGTAGTCGATCGTCGAGATGCCAATGAAGACCGACGCTCGTGTCCCTGCCAGCGATGACGGTGCGATCGCGGCGTGCTCGAGTGCTTCCCATGTGACCTCGAGCAGGAGCCGGTGCTGAGGATCCAGCGACACCGCCTCGCGCGGAGAAATGCCGAAGAACGCTGCGTCGAACGTCTCGACGTCATCGATGAACGCGCCCCACTTGGTATAGCTCTTCGTGAGGGCGTCAGGATCCGGATCAAACGACGCCTCGGCGTCCCATCGATGCGACGGCACCACCGTGACGGCGTCCCCGCCGCGCGAGAGCAGCGACCAATAGCCTTCGAGGTCGTTCGCATGACCGGGAAAGCGGCACGCCATGCCGACAACCGCAATCGGCTCGGACCTGGCATGTTCTGCGGCCGCGAGTTTCGCTTCCAGCTTTTCGATAGCTACCAGCGATCGCGTGAGAAGCGCGCGGTAGTCGGGTTGTTGTGGTTCGGTCATGAATCGTCCTCGGTTCGTAGGCCATCCAGCCGCTGCGCAAGGCGCACGGCGAGTTCATCATCCGTCATGTCATCGAAGTTCGCGGTGGCCGGCACGGGGGCACGTGAAGACGGTACCTCGGATACAAGCGCCGGAGCGCGCTGCAGCGACAACTCCTCGCCGAAGACTTCGATCCCAAGGTATTCCACCAGCGCGTGCACCGACGGATGGTCGAACGTGATCGTTGCTGGCAGTGTCCGACCAACCGTCTTGCCGAGAAGATTCCGGAGCTCGACCGCCATCAGCGAATCCAGCCCGAGCTGTCGCAATGGTTCGTGCACATCGAGTGCTCCCACCTGCTGAATGCCAAGTACGCGCACCGTCAGTTGTCGCACTTCATCGACCAACGCGGCCCGACGGCGGTTCGCGGCCGTGGCCTGCAGTCGCTCGCGCAGGGAAAGCGTAGCTGGCCGCTGCCCCGCCGCACGACGTACCCTCATCGTGGATCCGACCGTGAGCGTTGCGAGGAGCCTGAACAGCGGCGACTGCAGCAGCGCGTTCTCACCGGTGGTGATCTGCGACCAGTCCGCAGCGAGCACGGCGACCTGCGAGCGCGCGAATGCACGGCCATCGGGCGTCAGACGCAACGCCACCTCCAGGGCCTGCAGCCCTTCCTTCGGCGCGATCTGCTTCAGGAAGCTGCCACCGGTGACGTGACGCTCCGCCGCCGCGCCGATCTCTGCCCACGGCCCCCAGTTGATGCTGACCGTCGGCTGACCACGCGCCTGCCGGTACCACGCCAGCCCATCCTCGAACGCGTTTGCGGCGGCATGATTCGACTGTCCGGCCGAACCCGCCACCGAAGCGCCGGACGAGAAGAGGACCAGGAAGTCGAGCGGACCGGCCAGCCGATGGAGGTGCCAGCTGCCGAGCACCTTGGCACCCATCACCCGTTCGAACCGGGACCAGTTCTGCGCCGCGATCACGCCGTCATCCAGCAGGCCGGCGGCATGCACAACACCCGACAGCGGCAGCATCGTCTCACGAATCTGATCGAGCACGCCGATCACGTCCGCTTCCAGCGACACATCACCGCGCATCGGCACCACCGTCGCACCGCGCCCGCGCAGCCGCGTCATCACCTGCTCCGCCGACGCATCGGGCGCCCGACGCCCGACCAGCGCCAGCGACCGTACTCCCTGCTCCACCAGCCACTCCGCAACACGCAGCCCCAGACCGCGCAGTCCGCCGGTGATGAGATACGTGCGATCCGCCGCGAAGCCGATCCGTGGCGCGCTGGCCGGCGCGTAGGCGGCGAGACGCCGGAGCAGCCGTTCATCGCCGCGCAGCGCAACCTGATCTTCAGTGGACAGCGACCGAAGCTCACTCACGATGCCATCCAGCATCGTGTCGATCGGGGCATTCGCATCGAGGTCGAGACGACGGCAGCGCAGTTCCGGATGCTCGATCGCAACCACGTGACTGAACCCCCACAGCGTGGCCTGCGCCGCGTTTGCGGCGTCACCGAGGGCCGCGGACTGCGCGCCTCGTGTCACGAACCAGAGTGGCACGGGTGACGCATCCGCGGCGAGCGTCTGTACCGTCTGCAGCGCCTGTGAGAGCAGCCGCTGCTGACCGCGCCAGAGGGTGTCGGCGGATGTGTCGTCCGTCAGCTGCACGTCGAGTGCGCCGAGATGCAGCACACCGGTGATCGGAGCGCCGCGACGGTTGGTCGCCGACAGCGCTGCGCTGATCGGACTCAGGTCATCGCCGGCAATCGTGGTGACGTCGTCGCCCGCATCCTCGAGACGCGTGGCCAGCTGCGCCGCGATTCCACTGCTGTCGGGCAGCATCAGCCAGTGTCGCTTCGTCGCCGGAACTGGCTCACCCGGTGCCTGCGCCACGAAGATCGCTTGTTCCTCCAGAACCGGCCCCGCATCTGCTTCGACGATCGTGGACGACGACGCAAAGCCGGCGTCGCGCAGCAGTGTGGCCCATGCCGGTCGTGGCATCAGCGCATAGTGACGGCGATCAGTGTCAGTGAACGCCCACCACCCGTCGAGCAGACCCACTGTCAGGTCGCCGAAGCGCTGTGGCGATGTGCCTTCGAGCAAGACCGTGACGCCGCCAGGTACCAGCAGCGAGCGGACGTGGCTCATGGTGCGCCGCAGATCCGGCGTCGCGTGCATGACGTTGGCGCCGATGACCACATCATAGTGGCCCGACGTGAAGCCCTGCGTCACGGGATCGCTGCCGATGTCGAGCAGGGCGTACTGCATGCCCGGTACGTCGGCGAACTTCTCCCTGGCGCGGTTCAGGAACAGTGGCGACACGTCTGTGAAGGTGTACTCGATCTCCTTTCCCGCGAACATCGGCAGCACGAATGCCGAGGTACTGCCGGTGCCGGCCCCCACTTCGAGGATGCGCAGTGGTCGATGACCGGGCCACGTATCGCGGATCGGGCGCAGCGAGTCGGCCAGCAGCTGGTTGTAGCATCGCGCCGGCGGGGACGTCTGGTACAGCTGTTCCATCTCGGTCAGCGAGCCGCCCGGAAACAGCAGCGCAATCGGATCGGTGGAACCACGCAACACCGCCGCCAGTTCGCGCGCACATCTGCGCGTCAGTACCAGGGTCGAGTGGCCGGACGGGTACGCCGCATGCACTTTGCCGTAGGCGAGCTCCGGATCGTTGAACTCCGGAGGAGCGATCACCTCCCACTGGTCACTATCACGCCGAAGGATGCCGTCCTCCGCAAGAATGCCAAGCAGTCGTGCAAAGAGGCGCTCATGACGTGACAGGACACCGAGCCGTGCTTGCAGCCCAAGCGTGTCGAATCGTGAACCCGCATGCCACTCGGCACCGAGCGCGACGAATGCGTCGAGGATGTAGCTGGTGCAAAGGCGATCCAGCGAGCGGCTGAAATCCGCGTACTCCGTCAGTCCGTTGTCCGCTGCGACGATCCGGATCCGCGGCGCGACCACCGTCGCAAGCGCCCGCGGCGTTGGAAACGGCAGGTCGGCCGGCGGCCCCGGGATCCACGAGATCTCGTGGAGCATCTGCTGTACAGCGGGCAGCAGTGAGGTCTCGAACATCGGACGGACCAGCATCCGCTGGAGCTGCACACCTTCGAACAGGGCAAGCACAGCCCCGGTTTCATCAAGCAACGTGATCACGGCGCGTGCCATCCCCGCCTGCATCGCGTGCTCCGCGTCACCGTCGAGCGCAACGTGTGTCCAGAATGACGTGGGCAACGGCCGGTGAATCGTCATCCGCTCCACATATGAGAGCAGAAACGGCTTGTCAACCACACGATCCTGGGTGCGGAGTGCGGCGCCGACGACGTGAAAACATGCCTCGAGCACTGCCGGGTGCAGTGCATACTCCCTCACGTCAAGATCCGCCGGAGTGGTGATCAGGGCCAGAGCGGAATTGACGCCGTGTGTCAGCGCCGCGATACCGCGAAAGCGTGGGCCGAACTCGAGCTCGAGCGATGCGAGCCACGCGTAGTAGCCTGCAATGTCGATCGAAGTCGGATTCTGCTGCTGCAACTGGCGCAGGTCGAGGTCTGGCGGAGGCGATCCCGCGCGTTCGATGGAGCCGGTCGCACAAGTCGTCCAGCTCTCGCGCCCAGCGGGCAGGCTGGCAACGCGAAACGGCATGCTGCCGTTGACGGATTCGCCGAGCAGCAACTGTGTGGTCACCACTTGACCATCATCAAGCGGGATCGGGCTCCGCATCGAAAAATCCGACACAGTGATCGCTGGCGAACGAAATGCCTCGGCACTGACCGCGTGCACCATCGCCATCAGCGCCGGTGACGGCACGAGCAGGCGTCCGAAGATGCGATGGTCCGAGAGATACGCGAACCGGGCAGTCGAGAGGCGGGCCTCGAACACACGTTCCGGTGTGGCCGCCTGCAGTACTTCGCGGTCGACCAGCGGATGCAGGCGCTCTGCTGACGCCAGCTCCGGACGTTCACGCGGTGCAGTATCGACCCAGAAGCGTTCACGCTGAAACGGGTAACGCGGCAGGATCTGGCGCTGGCGTGGATAGCTGGCATCGAATCCACTCCAGTCGATCGCCGCTCCGTGCACGTAGAGGAGCGCGAGGCTCTCCAGTACCTGGCTCCAGTCATCTCCACCGCGGCGCACGCTGGGCAGCCACAGCCGCCCGTCGTCGGGTACGGCCTGACGGGCGAGACTGAGCAGCGTCGGATGCGGACCCACCTCGATGAAGGCGGTACACCCCATTCCTGCCAGCGTCTGCACGCCACGCGCGAACAACACGGGCGCGCGGACGTGTCGACACCAGTACTCCGCCGACGCCGTCATGATTCCGAACCGCTCGCCGGTGACGTTCGAGATCACATCGATCGCCGGCGGGTGGTAGGTGATCGATTCAGCGACCTGCCGGAATGCTTCGATCATCGGCGCCATCAACCGCGAATGGAACGCATGCGAGACGTGCAGGCGCGTGGTGCTGATGCCGTGCGACGCTGCGCTGCTGATGATCGACTCGATTGCCGTAGCGCGCCCGGACACCACGATGTTCTGCGGGCCGTTCACGGCCGCGATTGACACCTCGCCTTGATGCGCGTCAGCCAGGGAACGTACGCGTGCCTCGTCCGCCATCACGGCAACCATCGCTCCGTCGCGTGGCAGTGCCCCCATCAACCGCCCGCGCTCGGTGACCAGTCGAAGCGCATCGGGGAGCGTGATCACACCGGCGACGCAGGCCGCCACGAATTCGCCGAGACTGTGGCCCATCACTGCCGTTGGTCGCACCCCCCAGCTCTGCCACATCGCGGCCAGCGCATACTCCACCGCAAAGAGCGCCGGCTGTGTGTACACGGTATCGTCGAGCAGCGACCCTGCAACATCGTCAGGGAAGAGCAGTGGCAGGAGCGGCACCGGGAGCAGTGGCCGCAGAAGCTCGGCGCATGCATCGAGTGCGTCACGGAATGCGGGCTGTGTCCCGTACAACGATCGTGTCATTCCAGGGTACTGCGACCCCTGCCCGGTGAACAGAAATGCCACCTCGGGAGCGCGGACGGCCGCGGTGCCAGTGACCGCACCCGGCGAGCTTTCGCCTGACGCAAAGCCGTCGAGCAACGCGACCGCCTCGTCGGCTGACCCGGCAATCACAGCCATCCGTTGGGGCATGGCTGCACGACCGACGTTGGCCGTATGCGCAAAGTCTGCCAGCGACATGCGCCCGCTTGCGAGCACCGCACGATACTCTGCGGCAAGCACGGCGCGGGCGCGATCGGTCCGCGCCGAAATCGCGATCAGGTGCCGCGGCCGTTCGAGCTCAGCGTCGTGAACGGCTCGCACCGGCGCCGCTTCGAGCAACATATGAACGTTGGTCCCGCTGAAGCCGAATGAGCTCACGCCACCGATACGAGGTCCGTCGTGCGTGGTGGGCCACGATTCGAGATTCGTCGGCACGCGCACCGGCAACTCGTCCCAGGGAATGAACGGATTCGGTTCCACGAAGTGCTGCTGCGCCGGCACCATGCCGTGCTGCAGTGAAAGCGCCATTTTGATCACGCCGGCGACACCGGCACATGCCTCGAGATGGCCGATGTTCGCCTTCACCGACGCGACCACGATCGGCAGGCTGCGCACGCGGTCCACGCCCAGGACCTTTGCGAGCGCGCGCACCTCGATCGGGTCGCCGAGCGACGTTCCCGTCCCGTGCGCTTCCACCACCTGAACCTGACGGCCCTCCAGCTGCGCATCCAGCAGCGCATCACGGAGCACTGCCTCCTGCGCGGGTCCGTTCGGTGCCGTCAGTCCGTTGCTTCGGCCGTCCTGATTGGCGGCCGATCCACGGATGAGAGCGATCACGGTATCGCCAGCCGCCTCAGCATCGGCGAGCCGCTTCAGCACCAGCATGCCGCACCCTTCGCCGCGCACGAAGCCGTCGGCCCGGGCATCAAACGCCTTGCAGCGTCCATCCGGCGCCATCATGTGCGATTTCGTCAGCGCGACCGTGATCTCCGGACGGAGTATCAGGTTCACACCGCCAGCGAGCGCGATGTCAGACTCACCACGACGGAGGCTCTGTACCGCCTCGTGAATGGCCACCAGCGACGATGAACAGGCCGTATCGATGGAGACACTCGGACCACGGGTTCCCAACAGATACGAAAGACGCCCGGATGCGATGCTGTGCGCAGTACCCGACGCGGTATACGCGTCAAAGGACGCCAGGCCGCCATCGTGCATCACCTGGAAGTAGTCTGATGCCGACATGCCCACGAAGACCGACGTCTTGGTCTCCGACAATCCGTCCGGACTGAGACCGGCGTGCTCCAATGCCTCCCACGTCACCTCGAGCAGCAGGCGCTGCTGCGGATCCATCCGCTGCGCCTCACGCGGCGAGATCCCGAAGAAGTATGGATCGAACTGATCGACACCGGCGAGGAATCCGCCGAAGCGCGTGGACATCTTGCCTGGCGCATCGGGGTCTGGATCGTAGTATGCGTTGATATCCCAGCGACTGGCTGGCACCTCGGAGATCGCGTCGACACCACGGCTCAGCAGCTCCCAGTACTGCTCGGGTGTGTCGGCGCCTCCGGGAAAACGGCAGCCGATGCCGACGATGGCGATCGGTGCGCGCTGCGCCTGTTCGAGGGTCTGTACGCGACGCTGCAGCTCGTCGGCCAGCAGGGCGAGGCGCTTTGGCGAGAAATGGCTGATCCGACTGAGAAAGTCCTGCATCTATTCGTTCCGCATCCGGTTGGCGAAGAGCGCGTCTATCTGCTCGTCCGTGAGATCATCGATGGCGCCCACGGCATCACTCGATACGGCCGGGACGCTCGCCGCAGCCTGTACGTCTGCGGCAGGGAGCACTGTCTCGACCAGGAACCGCGCAATCGCATCCAGTGTCGGGTGATCGAACACCAACGTCGCCGGCAGGCTTCGATCGAGCTGCAGTCCCCGGCTGAGCCGGTTTCGCAGTTCGACGGCCATCAGCGAGTCGAGACCGAGTTCGTTCAGCGGCTGGGCGACATCGATCGCCTGCGCGGAGGGGGCACTGAGCACGCGCGCGACATGTTCGCCGGCGAACGCCAGCATCACGGCGTGCCGGCGGGCCGGCGGGGCATCGCGCAGCGCATCGAGATCGACCGCTGATGGCGCGCGTGACGCCGGCGGCGCCGCGGTGCGGGATGACGCTCCAGTGCTCACGGGCATCCGTGCGACACGATCGAGATAGCATCGGCCATTGCGCGGGTGACGGTGCGCGCGCAGCTGTGTCCAGTTTACGGGCAATGCCGTCACATGCGGTGCATCGCTTCGTGTGATCGTGTCGAGCATGTCCAATCCTGCTGTCGGCGTGATGACACCGATCCCCATCGCACCAACACTCTGATCGACCCTGCGATCCGCTGCGGCACCGATTTCGCTCCAGGCACCCCAGCTGATGCTCGTCGCCGGCAAGCCCTGCGCACGACGATGGAATGCCAGCGCATCCATGAATGCGTTGGCGGCGCTGTGACTGCTCTGACCCGACGAGCCGAGTACCGACGCCACCGACGAAAACATGATGAAGAAGTCGAGCAGCTGATCACGCGTGAGCACGTGGAGTGCCCATGTGCCGTCCATCTTTGCGCGCAACGGCGTCGTGAAACGTGACCAGGACAACTGCAGCAATGCGCCATCATCCAATGCGCCGGCCGAGTGAATCACACCACGCAGCGGCGGCATCGTCGCCGCGATCTCAGTCAGCACGCGCTGCACATCAGCGGCGACCCCGACATCCGCCGCGGTCACTCGTACATTGATACCGGCATCGCGCATCGCGGCAATCGTCGCCGCCGCCGCATCGGACGGTGCACGACGGCCCACCAGCATCAGATGGCGCGCCCCGCGCTCCACCAGTCGCCCGGCGGTCAGCAGGCCGAGGCCGGTCAGGCCGCCAGTGATCAGGTACGTGGCATCCGGCGCCAGCGCGTCCAGACTCCCTCTCGTCGCCTGTTCTGGCAGCAGCACGACCTTGCCGATGTGCTTCGCCTGCGCCATGAACTTGAAGGCCGCCGCCGCGCTCTGCAGCGGGAACGCACGCAACGCCAGCGGCCGGATCGCGCCAGCGACCGCCGCCGCGATCGTCTCCCGGAAGAGCGCGTGTGACTGTAGCGGCGCTTCCGCTCGGACGCGCGCCAGGTCGATCGCGAAGTAGGCGCCCGCCGGTCGGACCGTCGCAAACTCTGCATCGGTCCAGATATCGCGTTTGCCGATCTCGAGGAAACGGCCCGTCGGGGTCAGGCAATGCGCGCTGGCGGGAATGAACGGCCCAGCCAGCGAGTTCAGCACCACGCCCACGCCCCGATTCTCCGTCACGCGCATCACATCCGCGGCGAAAGAAGTGGATCTGGAGTCGAAGATGTGCTGCACACCAAGCTGACGCAGGAACGCGCGCTTGATCTCACTACCCGCCGTGGCGATGATCGTGCATCCGGCGCGCTGCGCCAATTGGACGGCAGCCAGCCCCACACCGCCGGCGGCAGCGTGAATCAGGATGGTCTCTCCCGATCGCAGTCCGGCGCAATGCTGGAGCGCATATCGCGCCGTCATGAAGGCAAAGGGCAGCGTGGCCGCCTCCGCGAAACTCATCGCAGGCGGCAGCGCGGCCACATGCCCCGCGTCGGCGACGGCAAAGCTGCCGAGTGCGGCCTCGGCAATCGCCACTACCGCGTCGCCAACAGCGAACTCCGTGACACCTTCACCAATCGCCACCACGCGCCCGGAACACTCACCGCCGAGCGGCTCGTCGTCGTCGCGCATTGCGACGGCGTTCATGACATCGCGGAAGTTGAGCCCCGCCGCGTGAATCTCGATCTCGACCCGGTGCGGTCCGGGAGACTGCCTTGGTAGCGTGACCAGTGCGAGATCATCGAATACGCCGGTGACGGATCGCTCCAGGCGCTGCAGCGTACCCTGTGCCTCAGCCGGCACGGCCACGAACGGCGTGATCCGAGGCACAAGGCGCGAGGCGCCGCGTACGGCACACTGATCCTCCTCCACTCCAAGACTGAAACACGCAAGGAGCGCATCGATCTGTGACTCGATGCTCGCAGCTGGATCGAGATCGATACGTGTTGCACGAAGTTCGGGATGCTCGCGCGCCACCACCATGCCGAGGCCCCAGACCGCGGATTGCGTGAGCGTGACGGGTGCGCCGCCGTCAACAGCCGTCGCGCCACGCGTCGCGATGAACAGGCGCGGTGCCGCATCAACGCCAAACGACATGCCGCCCAGCAACTGGACGACCGACACGATTGACCCGAGGCTGCTCTCCTGGTTCGGCACCAGTGCACTGGGATCGTGTTCCACCGCCGGCGGGACATCGAGACTCCAGAGATGCACGATCGCCGTGGCCGTTGCGGCGTGCGCCGCGATCTCGCGTTGCGTACTGTCCTGGTGCCTCGCGCCCTGCGGCACAACGTGCACACGTTGCCGCTCCGCACGCAGCCGCGCGGCCAGTGCATCACCGACGCCTCCGGAATCAGCCAGAATCAGCCACTCCTGTCCTGAACGCAGCGCATCGTGCACCGGCTTCCGCGCGGCGAGCAGGACCTCGCGCGAATGTGGGTGCCGCGCGCCGACGGCCGCCACCTCGAACCCTGCCGCTGCCAGCAGCGAGATCCACTCATCACGCGCCAGGAGAGGATACTCGGGGCGCAAGTCGGTGTCGATGAAACGCCACCATCCATCGGTGAGACCAAAGGTCAGGTCGATCCAACGTTCGCGTCCCGCCACCTCCAGTATCAGCAGCACGCCGCCCGGCGCCAGCAGGCTGCGCAGATGCCCCAGCGTCTGGCGCAGATCGGCCGTGGCGTGAATGACGTTCGATGCCAGAATCACATCGAAGCGCCGTCCGCCCGGCGGCTGTGTTGCAGGATCGCGCTCGAGATCGAATGGGGCGAACTGCATGAAGGGATTGGCCGCGCTGAATCGTTCGCGTGCGCGCTCCACCAGTAGCGGCCCGACATCGGTGAACAGGTACTCCGTGCGCCCGGCGTCAAGAATTGGCGCAACCCAGGCGGTCGTGCCACCTGTCCCGCCGCCGACTTCGAGGATCCGCAACGTGCGTTGCGCCGGCAGATGCGACGCCATTTCACGGACCGTTTCCCGGACCAGCTGATTGAATCCCTTTGCCTCCGGGGAATCGCGGTACAGCGATTCGGCCAATGCAGTCGAGCCATCGGGGAACAACTGCTGCAAGGGGTCGATGGTCCCGCGCAGAATCTCTGCGAAGACATCACCGCATCGCTGCGTCATCTCGAGGCGCGCCGACGACGGCTCGAAGATTGCCGCCTCACCCGGAATGGTCGATGACACATCCGTCTGCGGCAGTTCGTGGACGACGAACGAGTCACCCACACGTCGGACGATGCCGTCTTCGTGAAGAATTTCGAGCAATCGGTGAAGCAGCCGGTGATACCGCGCCTGTACGCCGAGGGAGACGCCGAGTTCGGGTGCCCGCACCGTCTCGCCGCTCCGCGGCGCCCAACCCAGTTCCCGGAGCGCACTCACAATCCACTTTGTCGAAAGCGACTCAAGTGCCGTAAAGGCACGAAAGTACGATGCAAAGTCATGCTCGACCGCAAGCGCGTCGAGCGCTGGCCCCACAGTCGTCGCGAGGACGTCGACGGTCGGTGTCCAGGCTTCCTCGTCGGCAAGGCGATCCCACTCGACCGTGTACAGATCCTTCGTCTCCGCCGACGCTGCATCCGCGGCTGCGCGCAGCGTGATCCCGTCCAGTTCCGCCACCACCCCGTCGTCGTCCACGATCACACAGCGTCCAACGATCGTGTCTGCCGGACGACGTGTTGGCTCGTCGACGAATGCAAAGCTCCGTACCGACGCACCAGGTGTGCGGAACACCCGCACCCGCTCGATGAGCAACGGCAGATATGGCACATTGCGCGTGGCGCCCGCCGGAATCGCCGACGCAAGCACCTGCAGGCACGCATCCAACAGGCCAGGCGCCAACAGATACCGCGACTCGTCGTGCCCCGGCTCGACCGGCTGCGTGATCACACCGACGGCCGCACCGTCCGAGCGTTCGATCTGCCGCACGCCATGCAGGCTCGGCCCGAAGACGAGTCCGCGTGCTGCCAGTTGTGCCTGGTGCGCAGCGGCATCGATGTGATCGCGATGTGCCGCGGGCACGACAGGAATCGGCGGCGCCGGCAGCGCCAGGGGAACGAGTGAGCCGCTCGCGTGGACCTGCCACTCATCGTCGTCAGCATCAGCGGCAAGGGAAAGCACTTCGAATGTCGGGTGCGCATCATCCCGCAAGCGGATCACGGTCTGCACACGGCGCGCGTCATCGTCGCCCACCACCAGTGGCTGGGCGATCACGAGATCCTGAATGCCCCGTGGGTCATCGACGACCTGGCGCGCCGCGCTCAGCGCCATGTCGACGTACGCCGCACCTGGCAGGATCGTGCGGCCGCTCACGCGATGGTCGCGCAGACAGGGCACGGCGGCAGACTGCAACAGCGTCTCGAACTGGACAATGTCCCGTAACGACGTCCGCAATCGGACGCCAAGCAGCGGATGCCCCGTCTCGCGCCCTGTCGGCAGTGGCACGTACTTCGGCTTGAACCAGCACCGCTCACGCTGGAACGGGTATGTCGGCAGATCCACCAGCTGCACGGCGTGTGATGACCACACCGCCCGCCAGTCAATCGGCGCGCCGGCAAGAAACAGGGTGCCCAACGCCTCGGCGAGCTGATCGTAGGGCGGTGTCGTCTTCCGCACGCTGGCAGCGAAAGTCGCCTCGCCATCGGCGAACGCTTCCTGTGCGAACGGCAGCAATGTCGGATGCGGCCCGACTTCGAGACAGACATCCGGCTTGAGCGCTGCCAGCGTCCGCATGCCATCGGCGAACCGCACTGCGGCGCGCACATGTTTGCGCCAGTACGATGCCGTCGTGACCGCTCCAGCATCCGCCACCGCGCCGGTGACGTTCGAAATCATCCGGAGGCGGGGCGCGCTGTAGCCGGCTGTTGCGGCAAACTGCTCGAACGCGTCGAGCATCGGCTCCATCAGCGGCGAATGAAAGGCATGCGACACCGTCAGGCGCTGCACCCGCACGCCGCGCGCCGTGAATGCCGTTTCGATCTCTTCGACCGCGCCCGCCCTTCCCGAAATGACGGTCTGCGCCTGGCCGTTCACCGCCGCGATCGACACCGCATCGCGACGCGCATCGACAAACGGCGTCACGTCATTCTCGGGAGCAAAGATCGCCGCCATCGCGCCGCCACCAGGCAATGCCTGCATCAGGCGGCCTCGCTCGGTGATCAGCCGCAGCGCATCATCGAGTGGGAAGACGCCGGCCACACACGCGGCCACATACTCACCGACTGAATGCCCGATGACGACGTCGGGCACGATGCCCCACGATTTCCAGAGGCATGTCATCGCATACTCGACCGCGAACAGTGCCGGCTGCGCGTACTGCGTCTCGTCCAGCCGCGCTGCATCCGGCGACGCGCCGTCGAGCAACGAACGCAGCGGAAGTCCGAGCAGCGGCGTTAGGATCGCGGCGCACCGATCGATGGCGTCACGGAACACCGGCTCGTGTGCGATCAACTGCTGCGTCATGCCTGCGTACTGCGCGCCCTGGCCCGTAAAGAGGAAGGCGAGGCGCGTCGGATCACGACCGGTCACAGTCGACGTGCGGACCCGATCGTCGTCCGCACCGTTGGCGAATGCGCGCAGCGCCCCGCGCAGTTCCGCCATCGACGCCGCCAGCACCACGGCACGGTGCGGATGGACCGCGCGCGACACCGCAGCGGTATGGCAGACATTGGCGAAGTCGCCCTCTGCGGTGTCGACGAAACTCGATGCATAGACCTCAGCCAGCGCCAGCAGGGCCGCCTCGTTCTCGGCGGAGAACACGAACGCAAGCCGACGAACGATGTTTCCCACGGACGTCGCGGCCGGCGGTTCTGCCGCTTCGACAACGATGTGCACGTTCGTCCCGCTGAATCCAAACGAGCTCACACCAGCGATCAGGCGGCCATCGATCGCGGGCCATGCGGTGTGTTTGGTCGGGATCTGTAACGGGATTTCCGCCCACGGGATGTGCGGGCTCGGCGTCCTGAAGTGCAGGTGCGCCGGAATCTCACGGTGCTGCAACGCCAGCACGAGCTTTATCAACCCGGTCACGCCGGCAGCTGCCTCCAGATGCCCGACGTTCGTCTTCACCGAGCCGACATAGAGCGGCGCTACCCCGCTCCGGTCTGCGCCGAAGACGGCGCCGAGCGCCTGCATCTCCAGCGGATCACCGAGCTGCGTGCCAGTGCCGTGCGCCTCGATGTAGCTCACCAGACGCGGCGCGATACCGGCGCGACCAAGCGCCTCGCGAATCACCGCTTCCTGCTGTGGGCCGTTCGGCGCCGTCAAACCGCTGCTCGCGCCGTCCTGATTCACGGCACTGCCTCGGATCACGGCCAGAATGCGATCACCATCGGCTTCAGCATCGCGCAGTCGCTTCAGCACCACGACGCCGCATCCTTCACCACGCGCAAAACCGTCCGCCGCGGCATCGAAGGTCCGGCAGCGGCCATCGGGCGACAGCATGCGGGAACGTGACAACGCAATGAAGATGTCGGGCGACAGGATCAGGTTCACGCCGCCGGCCAGCGCCATGCGGCATTCCCCGGCACGCAACGCCTGCGACGCCTGGTGCACTGCCACGAGCGACGAGGAGCACGCGGTGTCGATCGTCAGGCTTGGCCCCTGCAATCCAAGCAGGTAGGAGATCCGCCCCGAGATCACGCTGTGCCCGATGCCCGAGGCGAAGTGGGGATCGAGCAGCTCGCGATCACGCGTCTCCAGCTGCATGTACGCGTAGTCGCTGCCGGCGCAGCCGACGTACACGCCGGTGGACGAACGTTCGAGCCGATCTGGCGCCTGCCCCGCATGCTCAAGCGCTTCCCACACAACCTCGAGCAGCAGCCGCTGTTGCGGGTCCATCCCTTGTGCTTCGCGTCGTGCGATACCGAAAAATGCGGGATCGAAACTGTCAACTGCGCCGAGGAAACCGCCGCGTCGCGCGGCGATGGTTCCGGCGTGTTCCGCATCGGGATGGTAGTACGCATCAACGTCCCAGCGATCCGTTGGCACCGGCCCCGTTGCATCGATGCCATTTCTGAGCAACCGCCAGAAACTGGCCGGATCGTTGGCCTGCCCCGGAATGCGGCAGCCCAGCCCAATGATCGCAATCGGTTCACGGATGGCAGCCTCGGCCAGTTTCAGGCGTGCGCGCGTCTCCTCGAGTGCGATGAATGCGCGCTGCAAGGGCGAGAGTGACGGACCCTCTGGCGTCACATCGGTCACGCGCCACCCTCCCGGGCCAGCAGCGCGGCGGTGATTTCCTCATCACTCATCGCGGCGATGGTACTGGCGGTGATCGGCGCAGGCTCCTCGCTGCGAGCACGGGGCTCAGCCACCTCGGCCGTCGTCACCGTCGGCAGATCGCTCCGCTCGAGCAGGAATGCCGAGATCGCATCTATCGTCGGATAGTCGAAGATCAGCGTCGCTGGAAGTGGGCGGTCCAGTTCGAGCATCGTCGCCAGAGCGTTTCGCAGCTGCACGGACATCAGCGAGTCCATTCCGAGCTCCATCAGCCGGTCGTGCCGCGCCGGGGGCGACGCCGGATCAAGGCGCAGAATCCGCATGACTTCGCCACGCACTCCCTCGCAAAGCAGACCGTGTCGCTCAGCCGGCAACTCGGCTATCAGCCTGGTCGTCCAGTCGTGCGTGACGGGCGGCAGTGCCGGTGCTTCACGCGCGGCATGTCCCGCAATCGATGACTGCGGCGGCCGGACGGCGACGCTCACTGCGCCAGGCGCACGTGCGACGATGACATGCTGCCCCAACGCCTCGGCTGTCGAGCCGCGGGCGGGCCAAGCCTCGGCGCAGTCAAAACCGGCCACCCGCATGGCGGCGGTCCACGTGTCCGGTGGCAAGAGTGGATTGTCGGTGCGCAGGTCATCGGCGAATGCCTGCCATCCCTCGATCAGTCCGGTCGTGATTTCGAAGAAGTCGAAGTGCTCCGTCGATTCGATCAGCATCAGCAGGCCGCCCGGAGCCAGCAAGTCTCGCAGACGCGCGAGCACCGAGCGTAGGTCACGAGAGGCGTGAACGCAGTTGGCCGACACGATCACATCAAACTGGCCGGCGACATACCCCTGAGACTCGACGTCGACATCCAGATCGAATCGGCCGTAGCGGACGTTGGAATACTCGGCGAATCGGGTTCGCGCGCGATCGAGAAACGCGTCACTCACGTCGGTGAACAGATAGTCCGAGCGGTCGACGGGCAGGACGCGGAGCAGCGAAGAAGTCGTTCCCCCAGTCCCGGCACCGATTTCCAGGACGCGCAGCGACCGGCCGGCGGGAAGGGTGCGCGCGACGGCCTCGAGACCGGCCGCCGCGAGGCCGTTGATGTATCGCATCGTGGCCGACTGCTCGTACAGGGCGGTCGCCAGCTCGAACGATCCCTCCGGGAACAACGATTCGAGCGCACTTTCGCGCCCGGTGACGATCGCAGGCAGGCGCGAGGCACAGTTCTTCACGTACGCGAGCATCTCGCGATTGTCGTGAAACCGCTGCTCCGCTTCGGCCCACAGGTCCGCCATCGGCGTGCGCGCACGCGCCTCGCGCGCAAAGAACACATCGCCGTCCCGTCGCAGTGCGCCGTCATTCACCAGATGCTGCAGCCAGCGTGAGACGAGCTGGCGGTGCGACGCCAGGATACCGGTGGCATCGAGAATCGTGTCGAGAGTGTGCGACTCTCCTTTCCGTGCGAATGCACCAAGCTCTCGCAGGGTCTGCATGATCTGCCCGTGCGTCAGCCGTGCGAGGCACTCCCACTTTGCGGGATACGATGCCGCGTCGAGATCGAGCGGCCCGCGCGCCGCCTGCGCATCCAGCGTGGGCCCGGCGACCGCCCAGAAATCCGCGACGGCGACGCTGGCCGTGACCGACGCCGATGGTGCACCGACGGCATCGATCCAGTGGCGCTTTCGCTGGAACGGATAGGTCGGCAGCACCAAGCGCTGTCGGCTCCCCTCGCCCGCCACCGCATCCCAGTTGATCGATGCGCCATCAGCGTAGAGTCGCTGCAGAGTCAGCAGCATTTCGGACCACGCGCTCTGATCCTCGCGCAACGATGGGAGCCACGCGCCGCGCGTCACGCTCTCTGCGGCCATGCCGAGCAGCACCGGGTGCGGGCTCACCTCGATGAAGTGTGAGATACGCTCCGACGCGAGCACCTGCACTGACCGCGAGAAGCGAACGGAGTTTCGCAGATGGTCACGCCAATAGCGCGCATGCCCGATGGTCGCGAGATCTGCGACGGCGCCGGTCAGATTCGAGATCAGGCTCGTCGTGGGCGCGGCATACGTCACGGCGGCGAGTGCGCGCTCGAAATCGTCCAGCACCGGATCCATCAGCGGCGAGTGGAATGCGTGCGACACGCGGAGTGCCTTCACCCGGCGTCCCATCGCGGCAAATTGGTCGGCGATGGCTGTCACATCACGCCGCTCGCCGCTGATGACACAGTTTGCCGGTCCATTGATCGCCGCAATCGCCACCGTGCCTGCGCGGGGGCCGATCGCCTCCAGCAACTCGCTCTCCGACGCCTCGACCACCGTCATTACGCCGTCACCCGGCAGCGCGGCGACAAGGCGCCCTCGTGCCACGACCATTGTGGCGGCATCAGCAAGCGATACCACGCCGGCCACACACGCCGCCGCGTACTCACCAAAGCTGTGCCCCATCACTGCGGCGGGGTGCACCCCCCAGGACTTCCAGAGCGACGCCAGCGCATACTCGATCGCGAACATCGCCGGCTGCGCATACACCGTCTGATTGAGGAGCGTCGCGTCACCGTCATCAGGAAACACGATCGGTCGGATCGGCTGTGGCAGCAGCGGGTCGAGCGCATCGGCACAGGCGTCGAACGCCCGACGGAACTCAGGCGCCCTGTCATACAACGCTTTGCCCATGCCGGTGTACTGTGGCCCCTGCCCGGGAAACAGAAACGCCACGCGGGGCGCGTCAGCGGCCGCGACACCGGCAATCACGCGGGGATGTGGCACCTGACTCAGCCAGCAGTCGAGACCCGCCGCGAGCAGCGCCGCACTCTCGCCCGATACGCTGACGCGATGTGCGAAGTGCGCGCGTCCAACGGTCGCCGTGAAACAGAAGTCAGCCAGGGCCGACGAATCGCCCGCATCCATCGTCTGCAGCTGGCGCAGATAGCCTTCACCAAGCGTCCGCAACGCGTTCGCATCACGCGCCGAGATCGCCAGCACATGCGCTGTCGGTGCCACGGCCGCGGTGCCCGCGGCCGCCTCCGCGTCCGGCCCTCGTTCGAGCACGACGTGTGCATTTGTGCCGCTGAACCCGAACGAACTCACTCCCGCGATGAATCGTCCGTCAATCGGTGTCCACGGTGTGACCGACAGCGGCACCTGCAGCGCCATTCGGTCCCAGTCGATGAACGGGTTCGGCGTCGAAAAGTGGAGATTCGGCGGAATTTCGCGCTGCTGGAGGGCAATCACCGTCTTGATCACGCCAGCGATGCCGGCCGCCGCTTCGAGATGACCGATATTGGTCTTCACCGAGCCGAGGACCAGCGGCGCTGAGGGTTCACGACCATCTCCGAGGACGGCGCTGAGCGCGTTCACCTCGATCGGATCGCCAAGTGATGTTCCGGTCCCGTGCGCCTCGACGTAGCCGACCTGCGCGCCCGCGACGCCCGCCTGTGCCAGTGCGGCGCGGATGACCGCCTCCTGCGACGGTCCGTTCGGCGCGGTGAGTCCATTGCTGCGGCCGTCCTGGTTGACGGCGCTGCCACGAACCACCGCCAGAATGCGATCACCCGCAGCGATCGCGTCTCGCAGGCGACGCAGCACCACCATGCCGCCGCCCTCCCCTCGCACGTAGCCGCTGGCCGCCGCATCGAACGTGTGGCAGCGACCGTCACGCGACATCATGCCCGCTTTCGAAAAGTTGATGTTCAACTCGGGCGTCAGGATCAGATTCACCCCGCCGGCCAGCGCCAGATCACACTCGCCCTGACGCAACCCCTGACAGGCCAGGTGCAGCGCCACCAGCGACGATGAACAGGCGGTATCGACACTGATCGCCGGTCCCTGCAAACCGAGCACGTACGACACGCGACCAGCCGCAACGCTCGATGCCGTGCCAGGGCTGAAGTACGGATCGATGAGGTCCGGATGGGCGAAGAGCGCGCGCCCGTAGTCGCTGTTCGAGATACCGAGATAGACGCCGGCCGGCGTACCCGCCAGCGAGGACGGTGCGTGGCCAGCGTCTTCGAGGGCATGCCACGCCAGTTCGAGGACCATCCGCTGTTGCGGATCCATGCTCGCGGCTTCAACCGGCGCGATACCGAAAAACTCGGCGTCGAACTGGTCGACGTCGTCGACGAACCCGCCGAACTTCGTATACATCTTGCCCGGCGCATCCTGCGGCTCGGCATACCACTGTTCGAGTGACCAGCGCGACGGTGGAATGGCCGTGATCGCATCGGTGCCCGACCACAGCAGCCGGGCATAGCTCTCCGCGTCACGGACCCCGCCCGGCGCGCGGATGCTCAGGCCAACGATCGCGATCGGCTCAGCGCGCTGCGCCTCGAGTTCGGCCACACGGCCGCGCAGTTCGCGGATCTCGAGCAGCGCCCGCTTCACGGGTGAAAGCCCGGTGCCAGCGGTCACATCGGCACTCATCGACGGCCCTCGGCGTCCAACGCGTTGAGCTCTTCCATCAGCAACGCTTCAGCCTCGTCATCGGAGAGTGCTGCGATGGCGGCGTCAGCAACCGTTGCCCAGGCCGCAGGCGCAGACGACGCGCCTTCGGACCGCAGGTTGAACGTGCGCTGCAGGTAGCCAGCCACGGCAGTGAGCGACGGGTAGTCGAAGAGCAGCGTCGCCGGCAGCGACGTTTGCAGTGAACGGGTCAGCACGTTGCGCAACTCGACCGCCATCAGTGAATCGAGGCCGACATCCTTCAGCGCCACGTTCGTCGCGATCGGAAATATGTCATCAACTCCCAGCACATGCCGTGCACTCTGCGCGACGTGCGTGAGCACGAGATCGTTCCACGCCGATGACGGCGCGGCACGCCATCGCTCGACCAGCGACACCGCAGTCGCAGCCGTCGCGCTGCCGACCATCGTCGGGCCCGATTGCGGCGAGACTGAAGCCACAGCGCGAAAGAAGTCGCGATCGAGGCCTGAGGGGAGTCGCGCGAGGAACTTTCGCCAGTCCATCGGCGCGATCGCGGCGTACGTCGCGCCGTCGCGCAGGAGACGCTCGAGCTGGACGAATGCACGCGACGGCTCGATCCAGCCCAGCCCACGTGTGCTCCACACGTCCGTGCCGCGCGAGGTCAGCGCCGCGGCCATGCCGGCATCGGGCCACTGCCCCCAGGCAACGCTCAGCGCCGGCAGTCCACGGCCCCTGCGCGACGACGCCAACGCGTCCAGTTCGGCATTCGCTGCGGCATACAGGCCCTGACCGATCGGCCCCAGGTGCAGGCCAACGGAGGAGTACATCACAAAGAAGTCGAGCGGAACGAATTGCGTCAGCTGATCGAGCACCCGTGCACCGTGCGCCTTCCCGCGAAGTACGCCGCGCGCGCGTTCCGGAGTGTACTGCAGCAAGACGCCGTCATCCGTCGTGCCAGCGGCGTGCACCACACCGCGCAGCGGTGGCATGTCGGCGGCGATCTCGTGCAGCAGCGCCGTCATCGCGTCGATATCGCCGGCATCGACGGCACGCACGTGCACCTCGACACCGATAGCGCGAATCGCCCCGATCGCCACCGCCGCGTCGGCGGCCGGCGCACGTCGACCCGTCAGCACAACGCATCGCGCGCCAGACTCCGCAAGCCAGCGGGCCGTACGGACGCCCAGAGCGCCGGTACCGCCCGTGATGAGGTACGTGCCATCGGCTCGGACCACGGCCTCACGCTCGCGTGAAGTATCCCGCGGTGCACGCAGCACAAGCTTGCCGATGTGCCGTGCCTGTGCCATGAAGCGGAAGGCATCCGACACCTCGATGAAATCGAATGTACGCGTCGGCAGCGGGCGCAGCGATCCGTCCGCCAGCCAGGCAAGCAGCTCAGCGAGCATCGGACGCACCAGCGCCTGATCGGCATTCGCCTCCGAACCGAGATCATACACGCGGTACCGGACATCCGGACGGGCACTGGCCATCTGCTGAGGTGACCAGACGTCCCGTTTGCCCAGTTCGAGGAGCCATCCATCCGTTGCCAGTGCACGCACACTCGCAGCAATGAAATCACCCGCGAGCGAGTTGAGCACCACATCCACACCACGACCATCGGTGGCCGCCAGCACCTCGTCCGCGAATGCAAGAGACCGCGAGTCGTATACATGCTGCACGCCGAATGAGCGGAGATACTCGCGTTTCGCCGCCGACCCGGCCGTCGCATGCACCTCGGCGCCGCACCGCTGAGCGAGTTGCACCGCGGCCAGACCGACGCCCCCGGCAGCCGCATGAATCAACACCCGCGTTCCGCTTCCGATCCGTGCGATGCGATACAACCCGAGCATCCCGGTCAGGAATGCCACTGGCAGCGCCGCCGCCTGCTCGGGACGTATGCCGTCTGGCAGCGGCACAACGAACGCCGCGGGGACGACGACACTCGACGCCATACTACCCTGTGCGAGGCCGAACACGCGATCACCCAGACGCAGGTCGTGTACATCGGCGCCGATCGCCTCGACGACACCACAACATTCCGCGCCAAGTACACCGTCGGTGCCCGCATACACGCCCAGCGAGAGCAGCACGTCACGGAAATTCACGCCGACGAAGTGAACGCGAACACGGACCTCGCCCGGGCCCGGCGCCTGTATCGGCGCTGCAGCCCAGCGAAGCTCATCCAGCGCTCCCGTCTCCGGCGGCACGAGGCGCGCGTCATACGGGATGGCTCGTTCTCGAGGATGGGAACTGCGATACCGCGTCAACACCGGCGCGTATCGCTCGTCACGTCGGAGCGCGATCCGAGCCTGCGAGTCGTCCGTCCGTACCAGTTCGCCCACCAATGACGTTGCCTGCGCTGTCGCGTCGCCTGGTTCGAGATCCACAACGCGGCACGTCAATTCGGCGTGTTCGACGGCGATCACGTTTGCGAGGCCCCAGAGCCCGGCCTGTCGCGCGTGCAACACCGCCCCTTCGATGCCCTGCGCCCCAACAGTCACCAGCCAGAGCGGCGCCTCACCGGACTCCTTCGCGAGCAGTTGGACGATGCTCAGCGCGGACCCGGTGATGTACCAGTCGGGGTCGACGACACTGGTACCCTGGGACGGCGCCGCATCAGAGCTCCACAGGTGAACGATCCCGCGCACCGGCGGCAGGCCAGCGGCGGTCAGCGCCCGCATCGCCAGCTGCAATCCCGCGGCGTCATCTTCACGCACCGTCCAGCCGTCGCCATCCGCCGCCGTCAGCGGTCCTGTGCGCACGGTTGCACACTGCCCACCGGCGGCGCGGATTGCCCGCAGAATCTCGACACCCACGTCGGCACCGTTCGTGAGCACGATCCAGCGTCCGGCCGCCCCCGCCCCATCCGCGGCAGCAGCCGGCGCCACGCGGCGCCAGCCGATCGAGTACATGTCGTCATCGGTCCGGATGAATGACTGCAGCGCGTCGGCACTGACTGGAGCGAAGCGCACGCCGGTGACGATCGCCACCAGCTGTCCATCGGCGCCATACACCTGCGCCTGCGCCGTGGCGGCGTCCGCATCCGCGTCCCGGATGATTCGCACCACCGCCCGGACGCGCTCCGGAACCGGCTGCAGCACCGTGAACGACTCGATTCCCAACGGGACCATCAGTGCGCCGGGTGTTCGCCCGTCAGTACTCGTGATCGCAATGACGCACAGCTGCAACACGCCGTCGAGCACCGTCGCGTGCATCCCATCCGTCGACGCGCCACCGGTCGCCGATACGCGTCGAACGAGCCACCCCTCGGCCCCGTCATCGCCAACGCGCCACAGATCGATGGTCCGAAACGCCGGTCCGAACGGCACACCGATCGCAGCGAACCGCTCATAGAGCGAATCCGTGTCGGGGTGCCAGTGGCCGCCGACCGCAGACGACATCGGCTCTGGCGCTGCTGCGTCGCCTGAGACAAATGCCCGGGCCGACGCCAGGTATCGTGACGGCGCATCGTCCCCTGCCGACAGGTCGCCCGTGGCGTGCAGTTCAAGCCGCAGGCCGGCGGCCTCGCGCAGGACCACGCTTCGCCAGGCGTTCCGCGGTTCGACGCCCTCGCTCAGCAGCAGTCGGTCGTGCACGACGAAATCCGTCACTGTCACGCGTTGTCCGTCGCTCGCAGCCACAGCAGCGGCTCGCAGCATCTCGACCATCGCAGCGCCAGGCATCACGATCTGCTGCGCGATCCGGTGATCCGCCAGCCAGCGCAGCGCGAGCGCCGGCCAGACGGCGTCGAAAGCCCGCGTGCCATCATCCCCGATCGCTGTGCGTGTCCCGAGCAGTGGCGACGCGTCAGCGCTACGCGCCGCGCCACTGGCGTAGCGATCGAAATCGCGGACCCAGTACCGTTGCCGCTGCCACGGGTACGATGGCAGGTCCACCGGCAGGTCGCGAAGCGGCGACACAACATCCCAGCGCGGAGTGATACCCAGCATGTACAACGCACCGCACGTCTGCAGCATCGTCTCGCGCTCACTCCGGCCGCGGCGCATCGACGCCAGAACCGGCAGCTCGAGCCCGCGCGCAACGGCACACTCCGCCAGCGGCGCCGCCAGTACCGGATGCGGCGACAGTTCGACGAACGCGTCCACCCGCTGACCGATCATCGCGTCAACCGCCTGCGCAAAACGCACCGTCGTGCGCACGTTCCGCCCGAAATACGCCGCGTCGATCTGCCCATGGTCAATGCGTCCACCCGTCACAGTGGAATAGAGGGCGACCCGGGCAGGCTGCGTCCGTACCGATCCGATGGCCGCCGCCAGCTCAGCTTCGAACGGCGCCATCTGCGCCGAGTGGAAGGCATACGAGACTGGCAGCTCACGGTGCTGCACCTGGCGTCCTGCGAGCACGTCAACCGCGCGCTGCAGCGCCTCGGGCGCGCCAGCGATGACGGTACTGTGTGGACCATTCACCGCCGCCAGAGACAGCGCCGGACCGATTTCGGCGACCAGCGCCGCGGCATCGGTGGCGTTCAGGCTGACCGCCGCCATCCGCCCATGTCCCGTGGCGCGCTGCATGATGCGTCCGCGATGGAACACGATCCGCACCGCTTCATCCAGCGGCAGCACGCCCGCAACGTGCATGGCGGCCAGTTCGCCAATGCTGTGCCCGACGACGACGTCCGGCTGCACACCCCAGGCGTGCCACAGTGCCGCCAGCGCCACCTGAATCGCGAAGATCGCGGGCTGTGCCAGTTCGGTCTCCATCAGGCGCGACGTCTCCGGCGCTTCATCCAGCGCCGCCAGCAGCGACCAACCTGCCAGCGCGCGAAAGCGCGCATCGAGGTCGGTCAGTGCATCACGAAATACCGGCTCGCGATTCATCAACTCGCGACCCATTCCGGGCCACTGCGGCCCCTGACCGCTGAACACGAACGCTATCTTGGGCGCGCCTCCCTTGGCACGATGCCCCTCGACGGTCGACGACGCGTCTGCAGACTGGAATGCACGCAACTGTGCGGCCAGCTCACCCGCCGTGCCACCGGTGACCGCAAGACGAAAGTCATAGTGTGACCGGCGCTCACCAGCGGTGGCGCAGATATCGGGCAGCGATGCGTGTTCCACCTCGAGAAATGGAATCCACTTTTCAACCAGCGCGTGCAAAGCCGCGTGGCTCTGCGCGGAAAGCGGAAGCAGCTGCACATCAGGCAGTGCCGGTACGGCCGAATCCTGTTGCTGCGGTGCCTCTTCCAACAGCACGTGCGCATTGGTGCCCCCGACACCGAACCCGCTCACGCCGGCAACGCGCGGCAGTGCGCCGGCCGGCCAGACCCGGTGCTGATCCGCCACAGCCAGACAGGTCCCGGCCAGCGAGAGGTGCGGATTCAGCTTGGTGAAGTGCACCTGCTTCGGAATCTCGCCATGCTGGAGAACCAGCGTTGCCTTGATCAATCCGGCCACGCCGGACGCCGCTTCCATGTGCCCGAGGTTGGCCTTCGCCGATCCCAGGTAGCAGAGACTGCCATCAGCGCGCGGCGCGCCAATCGTTGCGGCCAGCGCTTCGACTTCGATCGGATCACCGAGCGGCGTCGCAGTGCCATGCGTCTCGACGAAACCGACGCGATCGGATGTCAGCTGCGCGTTCGACAGCGCCTCGCGCAACAGCGCCTGCTGCGCGAGGCCATTCGGAGCTGCGAGCACCGTGGAATGGCCATCCTGGTTCACTGCGGTCCCCCGGATCACCGACAACACGCGATCGCCGTCCGCAATCGCGTCGCTGAGCCGCTTCAGGACCACCACACCGCACCCTTCGCCTCGAATGAAGCCGTCTGCCAGCGCATCGAAGGTGCGGCAACGACCACTGGGCGACATGAAGCCGACTTTCGACAACGTGATCATCATCTCGGGCGACAGCATCAATGACACGCCGCCGGCAAGCGTGACGCTGCTCTCGCCGCTGCGCAGGCTTTGGCACGCCAGATGGATCGCCACCAGCGACGAGGAACACGCCGTGTCAATCGAAATACTCGGCCCGCGCAGGTCCAGCAGATACGACAGTCGGTTGGCCAGCACGCTGTGCTGCGTTCCAGTCAGCGTCCGCGCGTCGATCGCGTCACGATCAGCGAACTGCAGCAATGAGTAGTCGCTGTGATAGCTGGCGATGAAGACACCAGTGTCCGACCCGGCAAGGTGCTCGCGCGAAAGTCCGGCCCGGTCGAGTGCATCGACCGCGACCTCCAGAAACACTCGATGCTGCGGATCCATCCGCTCCGCCTCGCGGCGGATAATGCCAAAGAACTGCGCGTCGAACTGATCCACACCCTCGATGAAGCCTCCCGAGTCGACGGCGATCTTGCCCGGTGCCGCAATATCGGGGTCGTGAAAGTCCTCCACGCTCCAGCGCGACCGCGGGATCGGACCGACCGCATCGACCCCAGCGCGCAGCAGGGCCCAGAACGCCTCCGGTGAATCCGCTCCACCCGGGAACCGGCAGCCCATGCCGATGACCGCAATCGGTTCCGCACGCGCGATTGCACCCAGCTGCTCGCGCGCCTGCTTGGCCATCAGCGCGAGCTTCACTGCAGACACGCCTGTCAGCGCTCCAGTCGGCACGGTCATTGCGCGCTACCGCCTGCGCCGCAGCGCGAGCAGCGCATCCGAATCCGTCAGCGCCAGAATCCCGGCGAAATCGGACGGCGCGAGGTCGCCCGACGGTTCGACCGGTGGCGTGATCGCATTTGCAACGACTCGTGGTACCAGCAGCGCATCGAGGTGTGCGACGAGCGACTGTACCGTCGGGAAGTTCCACGCCAGCGTCGCAGTCAACGGTCGCTCGAGTGCGCTCTCCAGCCGGTTCCGGATCTCGAGAGCGAGCAGTGAGTCGACGCCCATCGCACCGAAGGGCTGCCGCTCATCCAGCTGTGCTGCAGGCCGACGCAACACCCCCGCCACGACACTCCGCACCAGCGAGTCGAGCAGCGGCTTGCGATCGACCGTACTCGCCTCGAGGAGCTGACGCAGCGCGCCGCTGCCGGTTGCGGCATCATCCGGTTGCGGTGCGGCGTCGGCGATGGCGCGAAAGAGCGGAAGGTCACGCCCGCGCCTCGCACTCCGGTAGGTCGACCAGGTGATCGGCAAGACACTGATGACGCTGTCGGGACGCGAGATCAGGTTATTGAAGAACCCAACCCCTTCGTCACCGGTGATCGAACGCACACCCAGCTTCGCCATCTCACCGAAGTTGTGCTCCATGTTCGCGGCATCGTGCATTCCGACATCGGCCCACGGACACCACTGCACACTGATCGCGTGCTGGCCGCGCGCACGTCGCGCCGCCGCCAGGGCATCGACGCCGGCGTTGGCAGCTGCGTAGTTCGCCATGCCCGGAGGGGCCCAGTAGGCACTCATCGACGACGAGAGCACGAACAGGCTCAGACTCGGAAACACCCGATCGAGCACCACCGCCCCGGTCAGCTTCGGCGCCAGAACTTCCTCGAATTCCCCGGGCGTCATTTCATGCGACAGGCGGTTGGCGAGTACCGCCGCATTGTGAATGACACCATCGATCGAGGGCCACCCTTCGGCGTTGTACGCATCGATCGCCGCACGTACGGCCCGTTCGTCCGCAACGTCTGCGTGAAGGAGATGCACCGCGGCGCCCGCGTGCTCCAGTGCTCGGACTGCCGCCGCGCGCCGGCCATCACGTGATTCCGGATCGAGGGCCGCCCACGTGTGACGCGGTGGCATCGCGGTGCGGCCGAGCAGCACCAGGCGTCGGACGCCGTCCCGCACCATGCCGTGCGCCAGCTGCAGCGAGACGCCGCCGAAGGCGCCCGTGAGGAGGTAGGCCGCATCGGCACGCCAAGGGAATGGCGCCGACACGTGCGCCGACGCTGGAACCAGACGAAGCGCATAGCGCAACTCGCCACGGAACGCGACCTGATCTTCGTCTCCGCCAAGGACGAGGTGCATGGCGATCTGCGCGGCCCGACCCTCCGGGTCGGACGCCGGATCGAGATCGATCAGTCCTCCCCACGACTGCGGATACTCCTCCGCCAACACCCGTGCCGCGCCCCAGAGTGCGCCACCCTGTTCGCAGTGGAGTGACGACGCATGGCCTGCCACGACATGAGCACCCACCGTAGTCCACCAGACGCGCGGCACCGCTGCCGACGCCGGCGTACCCAGTGAAGCACGCAGGGCATTCAAAGCCGCCACTGGCGAATACGCTGCGGGCACTTCGTCCGGTGGCAAGACGACGACACCAGTCGGCACATTCGAGACCGGCCACTCGCGGACCAGTTCCCCGGCCGCCTGCATGGAGTGCACGACCGTGGCACTCTGACCTCGCGCGCGCAGGGCAGCCGCGACAGGCTCCCCATCGGCCTGCGTACTCGCGACCACCAGCCAGCGCGCGCTCCGGTCGCCGACAGGCGCAACGGCAGCCGGCAGGGGGTGCCACTCCAGGACATGCAGCGCGCGCTGCGCCTGCGGGGACAAGCGCGTCCGGCGCGCCCCGACGGTGCCGGTCTCCGTGAGCTCTGCGGCCTCGGCCCAGAACCGCTCCCGTTGCCACGGATACAGCGGCAGCGCCACGGAACAGCCGCGCCACCCCAGCACGCGCGCCCACCCGATGGCGACGCCGTGCGTCCAGAGCGCCGCAATCACACCAAACGCCGCCGCCAGCTCAGGCGACTCGCGCCGGCCACACGCCACCGCAAGCGCGTGGTGAGCGGAGGACGCTGCCACCTGCTCCACCGCCTGCGACAGCACCCGATGCGGACCCAATTCAATGAACGCGTCGATCCCGTCGGACAGCATTCGCTCAACGGTGTCACCGAACAGCACCGGGTGCGTGAGGTTCCGGCCCCAGTACGCGGCATCGAACGACGTCCCTTCAAGCGGTGCAGCCTGTACGGTGGAGTAGATCGGCACGCTGCCCACCGAAGGCCGGATGTCCGCGAGCGCGTCGACCAGCTCCGTCGCGAGCGGATTCATCTGCGGGCTGTGCGACGCAACGTCGACCTTCACCAGTCTGCAGAAGACGCCCTCAACTTGCAGTTCGGCGAGCATCGCGCCGACCGCTGCGGGTGTACCCGATATCACACTCGAGCGCGGGCTGTTGCTCACGGCCAGACACAGCTCGGCTTCGCGGCCGCGCAGTCGCTGAGTCACATCCTGGCTCGGGAGCTCCACGACCGCCATTGCACCATGGCCGCTCGTCCGCTGCATCAGTGCGCTGCGCTGGACGATGATGCGCATAGCCGTCTGAACATCCAGTGCGCCCGAAATGGCCGCGGCACCGACCTCGCCGAGGCTGTGCCCGACGACGGCATCCGGTTCGATGCCGAGTGACCTGAGCCAGGCCGCATAGGCGATGGCGATCGCAACCAGCGTCGGTTGGATGACGTCGATCCGATCACCGCGGTAGCCCGCCGCCTCGACATCCAGATGCAGCTGCTCGACAATCGACCATCCGGTATGCGTACGCGCGGCCGCATCACAGGCAGCCAACGTATCACGGAACACCGGAGCGGCTGCGGCAAGCTCCCGCGCCATCCCGACCCACTGCGCGCCTTGCCCCGGCACCACGAATGCAATCCGACGACGACGCGGCTCGTGCACCACACCATCGGCAGTGGCGGCATCGCCGGCGGCGAACGCACGCAGGGCGCTCACCATCGATTCACGGTCCGTCGCGACGAACGCCGCACGATGGGTCAGCGCTGACCGTCGCGTCGCCGCACTCCAGCAGACGTCGTGGAGTAATGGCCCGTCGGTGTTCGACAGCAGGTCCGCATAACGCGCGGCCATCGCGCGCAGCGCGGGCACCCCGCGCGCCGACAGTGGCAGCAGCGCGATGGGGTTCGCCACCCGATGGTGGGCAGCGGAATTCCCGACAACTGCGGGTGCCGACTCGAGTACCACATGCGCGTTGGTTCCGCCGATGCCATACGAGCTCACCCCCGCAACGCGCATGCCGTCCCGCCGCGGCCACACCATCATGCCGGTTGGGATCGCGAGAGGAATGTCCTGCCACGCCACCTCGCGATTCGGTTCGTCGAAGTGCAGACTGGCCGGAATCTGGCCGCGCTCGAGCATCAATGCCGTCTTGATCAGACCGGCGACTCCTGCCGCCGCTTCCGTGTGGCCGATGTTGGTCTTCACCGAACCAACCCACACCCGTGGTGCGTTCGCCGCGCGCCCCTCTGATAGCACCGCTCCCAGCGCAGCCAGCTCCACCGGATCACCTGCACGCGTACCTGTCCCATGTGCCTCGACGTAGTCGAGTTGTGATGCGAGCACGTTGCCATCACGCAACGCGCTGCGCAGCAGCTCTTCCTGGCCCAGGCGACTCGGTCGACCCATCGAGCCGCTGCTGTCGCCGTCGCTGTTGACCGCACTCCCGCGGATCACCGCGTAGATGCGATCGCCCGCCGCGACGGCCGCCGCGAGTGGCTTGAGCACCACGATCCCCGCACCTTCCGAACGCACGTAGCCACTGCCGCGCGCATCACCAAATCGACACCGGCCATCCGCCGCCATCATCCGGCTGTACGAGTATGCCAGATGGATGTGCGGCTGCAGAATCATGTTCACCCCACCAGCCAGCGCGATCTCGCTGTCACCGCTGCGCAGGCTGCGCACGGCGAGATGCACTGATGCCAGCCCGGATGAACACGCGGCGTCGATGGACAGACTCGGCCCCCGAAACCCGAAGGCATACGACAGCCGTCCGGCCGCGGCGTAGCGGCCGCTGCCCATCGCCATCTGGAAGTCGATGCCACTGGGGTCGGCAAACAGCCGATGCTCGAAGTCGCTCACCCACTGCCCCACGAAGACGCCCGTCGGGGTGCCGCGCAGTCCGACGATATCAATGCCCGCATCTTCCATCGCCTCCCAGCTCGTCTCCAGCAGCAGGCGCTGTTGCGGATCGAGCCGTTCGGCGTACGAGCGAGAAATGCCGAAGAATGCGGCATCGAATTCCTCGAGACGCTGATTCACGAAGCCGCCCCACTTCGTCATGATGCGGCCGCGCGTGCCGGGCCGCTCGTCGTAGTACTTCGCCACGTCAAAGCGGTCCGCCGGGATCTCCGAGATCGCATCGACACCGTCGGCCAGCACCCGCCAGAACGTCTCCGTGTCGACGATCCCCCCCGGAAAGCGGCAGCCGATGCCGACGATCGCAATCGGCATCGGACGTTCCGGAGACGACCCACCACCGATCATGCGCGTGCTTCCTCGGCAACATCGCAGGTCCATCGCGCCGCGATGTCGGCTGTCACAGCATCACGCTGTGTGTTCACGAAGAAGTGGTCCCCTGGGAACATGCGCACCCGAACCGGTTGCGCGGCCACACGCTCCCAGCGGGGCAACTGTGCCGGTGTGGGATGTGTGTCATCGACACCACCATACACGTCGACGGGACAGCAGACTCTGGTCTCCGGTGACATCGCGTACGTCTCCACAGCGCAGATGTCAGCGCGTACCACCGGTAGCAGCAGATCGAGCAGCTCGCGCTCGCTCCTGATGGCATCCGGCACGGCGCCATAGCGGGCCTGCATCTCATCCAGGAATTCGCGCTCCGGCAGCGCGTGAATCGGTGTCCGCGTGTCCAGTTCTTCGGGCGACCGACGCGCAGAAACGAAGAGGTGCGATGGCGGACGGATGTCGCGCAGCTCGAGTGCCGCCGCGAGCTCGAACGCGATCAGCGCACCCATGCTGTGCCCGAAAATGGCGTAGGGCAGGTCAGACGAGGCCTCCACCGCCGGGAGGACCGCATCGACCATCGCGGCAATCGATGGCAGCGGAGCCTCGCGCAGCCGCGACTCACGCCCCGGCAACTGCGCCGCCAGCACCTCGATGTCGGCCGGCAGCGTGCGATGCCAGAGGCGAAACGGCGCAACGCCGCCACCCGCATACGGCATGCAGAACAGGCGCCGACGCGGCGCCTTCCTGTCGCCCAGACGCAGCAATGTCGGCACCGCACCAGCGGCCCTCACGGCGAGTCTCCCACACGACCCACCACCGCTCGCGGTGGTTCGACGATCGCGGACACCGCTGTGTCTGTTGCACCCGTGCGGGGAAACGACTGCGCCAGCCACTCGCTCACCGAATCGATCAACTGACGGCGTCCGCGCCCATCGCTCACGGTGTGATCTGTGTCGGGCATGTAGTCCAGACGCAGCCGGCCGCGAAAGTCGAACCCCGGCAGCAGGTCGTACAGCTGGTTCCGGTAGTTGTACACGTGGTTGACGCCACCCGTGAACACGAACATCAGCTGCGTACCCCGCGCGATCAGCTGTTCGAGCGAACGGCGGCTGTCCTCGGCCGTGACTTTCTCGCGAGGTGGCTCGGCGTTTTGCCCACTCTGTCCCTGCGCCGCGCGCGCGACCGCCAGACTGCGCAGGCGTTCGATTCGCTGCAGAAACTTGGGGTGGCTCAGCGTCAGCATCGAGCGCAGCGTCGACAGGTTTCTCAATCGACGTGCGTAATGCACCATCACGCTCCGCCGCGTACGTGTCACCGTCGGGTCGATGACCAGAACGCCGATGACCCTCGGCTCCCTGAACGCGGTCAGCAGGGCGTAGTTCGCACCGGAGCACAGGCCAAATGCGAGGAACGCAGTCGCGCCATGCGTGCTGGCCAGGTAGTCGAACGCGGTGTTCACGTCGAGCAACGCCGATTCAAGTAACGATGCTTCGGTACGGGTCGCTTCGGAGTCACCGAGGCCCGCGAGGTCGAATCGCAGGACCGGATACCCGAGCGCCGCGACCGCGCGCGCGACATCGACATAGAGCCGATTGGGACCGACCCGATGGATGATGCCCGCATTCACGATTACCACGAACGGCAAACCGGGGGGAGCGTCACGGCTGGTCGACAGAATGCCAGCCAGACCGTTTCCCGCACCGAATCGCACCACCCGCTCGCGGATGCCTGAGTTCATCGAAGGATCTCGACCATGCGTTCGAGCACCAGCACCGGCAGTCCGCCGGCGCCAATCGACTCATCCTCGCGCCACGGCGTCTGACCACGGATTGTCTCCGCATGAAACGGCGTCCCAGCTGCGTGAAATGCGTCGTGACTCTTCTCCTGACCGGGCAGGGCGTCTGAGTAGAACAGTTTCACATGCGCTGCCGTGCGGTGCAGGAAGATGTCCGGCGTGACGGCTTCAATGCTTCGGCGCATGGCCACCGTCAGCGGAAATCCAAGCAGGTCCTGCGCCCGGTCAGGAGACGACTCATGTCGCACGGGGGTCAGCAGCCAGCGATCCACCTCAGCCTGCGCCTTGACCAGCTCTCTCACGTACTCCGAGCCATCCACGACTGGATCCCACAACACCGTGCTGTGCACGTCGCTCCGCGTACAAGCGAGCTGCCAGGCGACGATCGCCCCGAGCCGAATGCCAAAGGTGGCCACCGTCTGACACCCCGAGATGTCGCGGAGCTCCTCGAGCGCCACCAGCGCGTCACCCAGCCACGACTGAAGGTCGCCTTCCTCGCGCTCGCCGGCCGAATCCCCCGTGCCGTAGTAGTCAAAGCGCAGGACGTGATATCCACTCTCGCTCAGCCGTACGGCCAGTCGGCGGAAGATCCGGTGCGAGACGAGGTACTCCTGTCCCCAGGGAGGACAGAGCAACGCCGCACCACGCGATGGCAGGCCATTGGCGGGGGGGCGATACGCGCCGAACAACTGTCGGCTGGAGGAACCGAAGAACTGGAGATTCATGCGCGACGCGAACCGGCGGATAGCTGCGTGTCACAGGCCACGGCCAATTGATCCAGAGTGCGGAAAAAGAGAAGGCGCGGCTCGAGCCGCACACCAGTCGCCTCAGAAATCTCCAGTGCCGCGCGCATGGCCAGCAACGAATGCCCACCCAGTTCGAAGAAGGCGTCCGTGGTGCCGATACGCTCCACGCCAAGCAGGCGCGACCAGACGGCCGCGATCAGTCGTTCGGTCGGGGTCGTCGGCGCCATGTACTCCGGCGATGCGGCGCTCCCGTTGAGAAACGGATCAGGTAGTGCCCGCTTGTCAATCTTGGCGTTCGGCGTCAATGGAAACGACTCGACCATGATAAGCATCGATGGAATCATGAACTCCGGCAACGTCTGGCGGAGGTACCGCCGCAATTCGCTCGTGGTGCAATCGCCCTCCGGCTCGAGCTGCACCCAGGCCACCAGTCGCGGATCGTCCGCTGAGGCATTGCGGACACCGACGACTGCGGTTCGCACACCCGGGTGCTGTGAAAGCGCCGTCTCGATCTCACCGGTCTCGATCCGATAGCCGCGCACCTTCACCTGCCCATCGATCCGGCCGAGGTGCTCGAGGCGGCCATCGGCACGCCAACGCCCGACGTCGCCGGTGCGATACATCCTGGCGCCGGAAACGAACGGGTCGGCAACGAATCGGTCAGCCGTCAGTTCCGGTCGGTTGTGGTATCCGCGTGTGACCCCATCGCCGCCGATGCAAATTTCGCCTGGCACTCCGATCGGCAAGACGTGGTTGGACGTATCGAGGACATAAATTCGCGTGTTCGCGGCGGGCGTGCCGATGGTGATCATGTCAGCGCCGGTAAGGAGCGCCATCGACGAGTACACCGTCGCTTCCGTGGGACCATACCCGTTCCAGACCCACCGGACCCGCTCCCCGAGCCAGTTGGTCAGATCCTGTGGCATCGGCTCGCCGCCGGCGATCGCCGAGATCTCCGGCCCGCCAGACCAGTTCGCCTGCATCAGCAGTCGCCAGCCGGACGGCGTGGACTGGACAATTGTGGCTCTGGCGGATCCAATCAGGTGCGCCATTCGGTGTCCATCGCTGGCCTCCTCGCGCGATGCGATGATCGTCCGTGCACCGGTCACCAGTGGCAGGAACACTTCGAAGACCGAGATATCAAACGACATCGATGTGACGCACAGCACCGCGTCATCGACCGATATCCCCGGGCGTAAGCGCATCGCACCCAGAAAGCTGCTGACGGCCCCATGCGGGACGAGCACACCCTTCGGCGTTCCGGTTGAACCGGAGGTGTACATCAGGTAGGCGATGTCGTCCTCGCGCACGGGGGGCATCGGTGCCGCCGCCGCGGACGGTGGTGCATCGACCACTTCGTCCACCAGGACCAGTGTCGCGCCCGACCCGAGGCCGGGCAGTGACCGCAGACTCTCCCGCGTCGCCACGACATGTCGCGCGCCACTGTCGCTGAGCATGAACGCCACACGATCCGCCGGATACGAGACGTCGACCGGCACGTACGCGGCGCCCGACTTGAGGATGCCGAGCGCACCGACCACCGTCGCGCTGGAACGATCTGTGGCGAGGGCGACGAACGAACCGCGACCGGCACCTGCCGCGCGCAAGACCTCAGCAACGATCGAGGCGCGCCGGTCGATTTCCGCGTAGGTGAACGTGCCGTCCGACGCCACTACAGCAACGCGAGCAGCGTTGGCGGCGACGGTCCGGGTGAACTGCTCCACGACCGTCGTCCGGTCGAGGGCAATCGGTGCGGGATTCGTCGCCTCGATCAGCAGCGCTGCGTCGGACTCCGGGAGCAGCGGAATGCCCGAGACCGTTAGCTGTGGGTCGCGCACTGCAGCACTCAGCACGGTTTGAAGTTGCGTGCTGAGGCGCGCGATGGTTGCCTCGTCATACAGATCTGAGCGATACTCGAACGAACAGTACAGCGCGCCTGCGCGCTCCACGGCGAAGACGGTCAGATCATAGATCGCACCACCGCTGTGGATCGACGGTGTTTCGCCCGTGCCAGGAGCATTGTGCAGTACGACCGCGACCTGGAACAGTGGTGAATGCCCGAGCGAACGTGCGGGGTTGAGCGCTTGCACCAGCGCTTCAAATGGGACGTCCTGATGTGAGTGCCCATCCAGCAAGCCATCCCGGGCGCGTTGAACCACTCCGGCAAAGGTCGGATCGTCACTCACGTCGAAGCGCGTCACGAGCGGATTCAGGATTGGCCCGAGCATCCCTTCCAGCTCCGACAGGTCCCGTGTCCCGAGTGGACTGCCGATCGCCACATCCGACTGCGCCGTGCATCTCGTCAGCAGAACGGCCACCGCCGCCAATAGCACCATGTACACGGTGGCGTCGAGCTCACGCGCCAATGCACGAACCCCGGCATACAGCGTCGGCGACCACGCGAAATCGTACACCGCTCCCGTGCCGACCGCGTCGATGGCACGCGGCCGGTCGGTGGGGAAAGTGCTCAGCTGCGGCAAGGCGGCAAGGCGGTCTGTCCAGTACTTGAGGCGCGCTTGCGCGCCGGCCGCCACCATGGTCTCACGCTGCCAGTGGGCATAGTCCACGTACTGCAGCGTCAAGGGTGGCCGCGCGTCGCCAGCGCCGCGTTGCTGCGTCTCATACTCGATCAGCAGATCGCGGAGCAGCACCGGGAGCGACCACGAGTCGAGGGCGATATGGTGCGCAGCGATCAGCAACGCGCATCGCCGGTCACCGGTCTGCAGAATCGTGAACCGGACCGCCGCCTCCGCGGCCAGATCGAACGGTTCGCGTGTCGCGACGGGAACAGCCTGGCTGATGATCGCCTGCTGTTCGTCGCGTGCCAGCGCCCGCAGATCACGGAACACGACCCGCGTCTCTTCTGCCACCGTGATGCGCACGTGCGGCGCGCCGCCCTCGGATGCAAACCGAGCACGAAGGATCTCGTGACGCTCGACGACACCGCGGATCGCCGCCTGCAGGAGCGGCAGTTCGACGCCGTCCTGTTCCTGCGCCAACATCACGAGGTTATATGCCGTGGAATCCGGCTGCAGCTGCTGGATCACCCACAAGCGCTCCTGCAGAAACGACAGCCGCAGGGGACCGGACCGCAGCACGGGCGCCAGCGCGGGACGACCGGCGCCGATTCCCTGGTCTTCGAGCGCCGCGACCAGAGCTTCCCGGTGCGCGACCAGCGCGGCTTCGAGCGCCGGCGTCAGACTCCCCTTGGGCGCGTTGATGCGGAGCCGTCCGTCTTCCACGCGCACTCGGACATCGAGTGCGCGCAATTGGTCGAGGAGTTCGCCTGTGGTCTGCTGTGTCACAACTCAAACTCTTCGCGTTCACCGCCATGCGCAGCAACAGCCGCCGACTGCAGCTGCGCCTCGATCAGGCCGCCAAGCAGCCGGATCGTCGGCGCGCTGAACACGTCTCGCAGCGGCAGGCGCACGCCCAGGGTGCTGTCGATCCGCGCCAGTACACGGGTGGCCAGCAGCGAATGACCACCCAGATCAAAGAAATTGTCGTGCACTCCGACCGGCGTAACGCCCAAGAGCTCCTCCCAGATTGACGCCAGCCGTTCCTCCACTTCCCCTGCCGGGGCGACGTGTGCAGACGATGGCCTGCCCTCCGACGACACTTCTGCCGCATGGGCTTCGGCGCGACGGGTCTCGACGATTGTGGGCGCGGCCGAGCGTAATCGCCGACGATCGATCAGCGCCGTCTCGATGTCATACGGCGACACGACCTGCTGAGCGAACCCGCTTTCGAGGCAGCGCGCGAAGGCGTCCGCACCAGCGGCCGGTGAAATACCGGCCGCGACGTACGCCGCTCGAGCCGCGCGCATGGCATCCGGGACCACAACCTTCGACGCCATCCCGACATCCCGCCAGGCATCCCACGCAATCGAGACCGTCCGCCATCCCACCGGCCGCTGCGCCGACACCGCGAAGGCGTCGAGGTACGCGTTGGCAGCCGTGTATGCGTAAGTCCCCGCGACCCCGCCGACCACGTTGATCGAGCTGCACAGCACCACAAATTCCATGGCGTGATCGCCGAGCACAGCCACGAGGCAGTCCAACCCCGCGACCTTGGCACTGATCACCTCTTCTGCATGATCGCGACTCGAAAGCGCCAGCAACCCGTCACCAGCAATGCCAGCGGCGTGAATCACACTCGTGACAGGCCCCCAACCAGCCTCGACAGCGGCCAGTGCACTCCGCATTTCCGTCACGCTTGCAATGTCCGCACCGATCACGACAACCTCGCCACCAGCCGCCTCGATTCGCTCGATGTCCCGGATGCGCTGCGACGTCGGATCCGACCCGTCGTGCGCCGCCAGCCACGCATCCCACTCGCCACGGTTCGGCAGTGCCGTCCGAGAGGTCAGAACCAACCGTGCCGACACATTGCGAGCCAGCCACTCGGCCAGAGTCACGCCGATACCGCCAAGTCCTCCGGTCACCAGACAGACACCGCGGTGCGTCAACGTCGCTGCCAGGGTCTCGGTTCTCGGGAGTGCCCCACCGACGAATCGACGGACCCAGCGTTCGCCGGACCGGACCGCAACCAGCGCGTCCGCGTCGTCAATTGACGCCTCTTCGACGAGCTGTCGTGCCGCCTCGTCACGCCAGCCAACGCGGGCCGTGGCGCCATCGAGGTCGATCGTACTCGCACCTACGCCGGCGTGCTCCATCGGCAGTACCAGCACCGGGCCGGTCGACAGCGCACGATCCGCGTATTGCACAGGCTCACCATGCACGCTCTGCGCGCCGGTCGTCCCAACCACCAGTCGCAACGACGCCGCCGGTGATTCGATCAGCAGCGCCCGCCCGAGTGCGGCGATCGCGTGAAGCGAGGTATCCCGGGCAGCATTCGCATTCCCGATCGGCCCCACATTCCAGAGATGAATGACACCGCGAAGATCAGCCCCCTTGTCCCGAAGTGTGCGGATGAGTGATTCGTAGTCGCGCGGGTCCGCACCGCGCACCACGAATCGCTCGTCACCCGACGTGAATTGCTCCCCTGCGCCGACGGCGATGACTGACGCACCGCGCGCGCGCAGCCGCTCGAGAACGGCCGCCTCGAGTGCATCCGCCCGGCCGAATACGAGCCACGTGCCGTCCAGCGGCAGCAGTCGATTCCGAGCCAGCGGTGCGCGCGTCCATGTGGGCGTGTAGAACCAGTCATCCAGCGCCTCGCGCCGGTACAAGCGCGCGACGGCGTCTGGCGCAGGCTTCGGGGCGTCGACCCAATGACGCTTGCGCTCGAACGGGTAGGTCGGCAGTGGTACACGCCGTAGCGACGCCATTGCATTGATACCCGCCCAATCAACCGCAACGCCGCTGACCCACAGTCGACCCACCGCATCCAACATCGTCTCGAGCTCACGTCGCGCTTCACGGGGATGCGGCAACGATGCGGTCACGCGCGACGCTCCGTCGCGGCCGAGCGTCAGCCGCGTCAGCGAGGCCAGCGCATTCCCCGCACCGACCTCGAGGAGCTGCACTGACTGATGAGCGATCAGCGTCGCAACGCCCTCTGCGAATCGCACTGTGCCGCGCAGATGTGACGCCCAGTAGTCGGGCGACGTCGCCTGCTCTGGACGGATCCAGGTCCCAGTCACATTCGACACGTACGGAATCCGCGGCGCCGACAGGGACACACGCGCCACCTGCGCGCGAAACGGCGCGAGCACCGGTTCCATCATCGCCGAGTGAAATGCGTGTGACGTATGCAGTGGTCGATGCTCGATGCCGCTCTGCTCCAACTGCGCCGCCAGCGCCGCGATCGCCTCCCTCGTGCCTGACACACTGCACATCGCAGGAGCGTTGATCGCAGCGATTTCAACGCCGGGGCCCAGGCGAGGCGTCAGTGCATCTGCTGCGAGGCGCACGGCGAGCATTTCGCCTGGAGGCATCTCCTGCATGAGGCGGCCGCGCGCGGACACCAGCATCAGGGCATCCTCGAGCGAGAAGACGCCCGCCAGATGGGCCGCGACGTACTCGCCGATGCTGTGGCCCAGCATGGCGCTCGGCTGGACGCCCCACGACATCCAGAGAACGGCCAACGCGTACCCCGTCACAAACAGCAGCGGCTGCGCGACCGCGGTCTCGCTCAGTTCCTGATCAGTGCCATCGCGCAGCAGTTCGCGAATGTCGCGACCGAAGTGCGGGTGCAGGATGTCCGCGCAGCGGTCGACCGCGGCACGAAACGCCGGTTCATGTGCATACAGCTCCGCACACATCCCCGCGTGCTGACTGCCCTGTCCGCTGAACAGGAAGGCCACCGGTCGCGACGCTCCTTCGTGCACGTTGCTCGTCACCGGTGCGCGATCGGGTGCGCTGAGGGCCGTGATCGCTTCGGCGGCATCACAGACGACGACGCTGCGCCGATGCGGGAACGGACGGCGCCCGACCTGCAACGTGTACGCGACATCCGCCAGCGATGCCGCGGCATCCTGCCGCAGATACCCGACCAGATTCGTCGTCGCGGCGTCGAGGGCCTCGGCGGTCTTGGCCGAGAGGACCACGAGGTGATGCGACCGGGCGATGGCGCTCGGCGCCGCAGCCGGCGCTTCTTCGAGCACCACGTGCGCATTGGTCCCGCCAATCCCGAACGAGCTCACGCCCGCGCGGCGCGGCGTTGCACCGGCAGCCCACGGCTCGCACGTTGTTGCAACACGGAATGGCGACGTGTCCAGCTGCAACTGCGGATTTGGCGCGCGGAAGTTCAATTGACGCGGCAGTTCGCGGTGTTGGAGCGCCAGAACGGTCTTGATTAGCCCCGCCACGCCGGCGGCGGCATCGAGATGCCCGAGATTGGCCTTCAGCGAACCGATCGTGCAGAATCCGCGCGCGTCGGTCGATTCGCGGAACACGCGCGTCAGGGCCGCAATCTCAATCGGATCACCAAGTGGTGTTGCCGTGCCATGTGCCTCGACGTACGAGATGCTCTCAGCCGACACGCCCGCCAGCGCCTGGGCGGTCGCGATCACTTCCATCTGGCCATCGATGCTCGGGGCTGTGTACCCTGCCTTACCGGCGCCATCGTTGTTGATGGCCGAGCCGAGAATCACTGCGTGAATCGTATCCCGGTCGGCGAGTGCATCCTCGAGGCGCTTCAGGACAACGATGCCTGCCCCGGCGCCGGCGCGTGTTCCTTTCGAATCCGCGTCGAACGGCCGGCAGCTCCCGTCCGGAGAGAAGATCATCCCCTCCTGATACTGGTACCCGGTGCGCTGCGGGAACGTGATTGACACACCACCGGCCAGCGCCATGTCGCACTCGCGACGCACCAGCGCCTGACACGCCACGTACACGGCCACCAGGGAGGTCGAGCATGCCGTCTGGATGGCCATGCTCGGTCCATGCAGATCGAGTTTGTATGACGCACGAGTGGTGAGGAAATCCTTGTCGTTCCCGAGCATGACCTGATAGCCGCCGACGGACGCCAGCAGCTCCCGGTTCGGGAGCAGCTGGCTGTAGACGTAGCTGTTGATGCTCGAGCCGGCGTAGACCGCCACCATCGCCCCGTCCGGCTCGCGCGCGTAGCCGGCGTGCTCCATCGCTTCCCACGCGCATTCCAGAAAGACGCGCTGCTGCGGATCGATGATCTGTGCTTCACGCGGCGAATAGCCGAAGAACGCCGCGTCGAAGTGGTCGGCGTCCTGAAGCACCGTCCCGCGCGGCACCCAGCCGGGGAGTGCTCGAGTCGTCGCGTCAACGCCGGCAGCGTCGAGTTCAGCCTCGGTGAAGGTGTCGAGGGACTCCACACCGTCGCGCAGATTCTGCCAGAACTGCTCCAGTGACCGGGCCCCCGGAAATCGCCCGCTCATCCCAACGATGGCGATCGCGCGCGGCGACGCCGAGGGCGTCGTGCTCATGGCGCAAACTCACGCGGACGCACACGAGACGTCTCAGACATGGCCCTTCCGCGGAGCGCCATCCCGCGCGAGATGCCACGATGGCGCCCGAGGCTCCCGACCCGCAGAGCGTCTGGGACCACAGTCACGCCCCTCGACCGGGCGACACAGGCCACACGGCGCTGATTGCCTGACACATCCTTGCGGTCTACAGCGACGGGCCGCAGGACATCCGTGGTGTTCCCGATCGAACGGCCGACTGGAGACTTCTGGCAGAAATCGGTCACGCCATGCATCATCGACCAGATCGTGGTTTCCGTTGTGCCGCACATAACCTTATAACGTTACTAGGAACGACAAATTCTCGCGCGATATCGCGGAGGAGTTCGTCACCACAGCACAGCAGTGGCGCCTCGAGCGTCTGGCCCTTCCGCCATGGGGCGGCGGACGCCAAGCCGCCGTTCTGGCACGCAGCGTCGTCGCGTGACCCTCCGAGAGGATGGCGATCAAGCGCAATCGGTCGTGCGCATCCGGGCTGGTGGCGATCGAGGTGCGGCCCGCAGCCGGACCGAATCGTGGGGATCGCATCCGCGCGCGCCATGGGCAGGAACGACGGCCGAGACCGCCGCATCCGGTTCAGTCATTATCACGCCATTGTCCCAACCGACCAGCGACAGTAATTCATCGATATTGTCGCTGACCGAGATCAGGCGTGCTTCTGTTCTCTTTAGGCCGACAGGGCCATCATTCGCCAGCATGGCCGCCGCATCGCCACGCTGGCGGGCGCAACAACACAAATCGTGCGCCACGTGCCACGATGTTAGCTACCTACTTCTTCGGTACGACACGCCGCGGCTTCCGCTCCACCTGCTCCTCACGCTCTTCCCGGTCATCATCGTCCACATCCACCGCCAGCGGAAAGAACAGCGACCGCTTCACCTCGGGATACGGCACACGCCAGCCCTTCGCCGCTCCCCACAGGATGCGATTCAGCCGCTCGGTCGGCGCCGCATCGGGATCATGGAAGTTCATCCGCGCACTGGCGACGGCTGCCCGTTTTCGCGCCACGGCATCGGGCCCAGTGATCTCGCCAACGCGCAGGTTCGTCTCGAAGAGCGACTGCCTCGGCGTCAACGCCGTGTACGGCGCGAAGTCGGGTTGCTCCGTAGGCCCGATGAAACTCGCGCGCATGTCCGTCGCCACCAGATCGAACATCGTCAGCGCCGGCAGGCCGAGCATCAGTTCGATCGTCTTCACCATGCTCGGCTGGCTGTAGAACGTGCTGTCGATCACACCACGCCGCGCGTACGGGCTGGCTACCAGCGCCACGGTGCGATGCCCGTCGATGTGATCGACGCCATTCTGCGCGTCGTCCTCCACCACCAGAATCGCCATCGATTTCCAGACCGACGATCGACTGAGTGACTCCACCAGCTGGCCGAGTGCCAGATCGTTGTCCGCCACGCAGGCGGCGGGTGTACACCAGCCGGCACTGGTCCCCTGCGTGTGATCGTTCGGCAGGATGATCATCGTGAGATGCGGCATCGCCTTCGCCGCTTCCCACTGCTTCAGGTGCTCGAGCACCACACCAGCCTTCATCACGTCGGGCACTTCCTGCGTCCAGCCCGGATACTCACGCACCAGAATCCGGTCGAGGCTCGGAATCTCACTGCGCGTGTTGTACAACCGCTTCAGTTCCTGACGACTGCGCGCTGTGGTGTATGACGGATCCCGGTACATCGCCATCAGACGCGCCCGCATACTGGGCATGGAATCACTCGGCGCCGGCGCGTACTCGCCGAAGCTGACCACGCGCTTCCCTTTCTGCCTCGCCGCTTCCCAGAGGAAGCCACCGGAGGAGTAGGTGAGCGGATCATTGCCTTCACTGGGATAGCTGCGGCCTGAGTACAGTGGCCACATCGGATACGCCGTCTCGCCACCCTGCGTCAGCCAGTTGTGACCATCGGCCGAGTTGCCGCCGGACGCAAAGAAGTGATCGAGCAGCACGAACTGCTGACTCAACGCGTGGGCATTCGGCGTGACGTCACGACCGTACATCGTGAGGCTCGGATCGCTGGCACCCTTGCCGATGTCGCCCAGAATCTGGTCGTAGGTCCGGTTCTCGCGAATGATGTAGACGACGTGCTGAATCACACTCGGCTCACCGGGCCGCTCCGGTACGGCCTGCGCGACGGCACCGGCGCGCGGGGCGATCGACGGGGCAGCGGGGCCGGCGGCCAGATGGAAGCGATTGTTCTCGGCCACGCCGGTGGTGTAGGCGGCGAGTTCGGACGCGCTGGGCATCGCGATCACGTTCACACTGCCGCGCTCCGCGAACACGTAGCGCCCTTCCTTGCCAGCGGTGCGACCGGTACCAGCGCCGACACCGAACAAAGTGCCCACGGCGATCGTGGCGCCATCGGCGCTGACGTCGATGCTGCTGGGATACCATCCGGTCGGGATCAGTCCACGAAAGGCTGCCTCACCCACCACTGCGCCGCGCACGTCGTAGAGCGCAACGGCGTTGGCACCACCGAGCGTGACGAACAGGGTCTGTCCGTCCGGCGAGAGCGCGACGGCAGTCGGCGTGAGTCCGATCTTGCGTTCGCGGAACGGAGCGATTGCGATGGTACCGGCGAGCGTGTTGGTGCGCGTATCGATTACACTGACGCCGTCGCTGTTGCCATTGGCCACATACAACCGCTGGCGCAGCTGATCCCAGACCAGTCCCGTGGGGTGCGTGCCGACCGTGACGTGATGTGTGATCGTACCGGTCGCAATGTCGATCCGGTCGACGGTGCCAGGCAGCGCGATGCCTCGCGCATTGATGCGCACCGGTTCCGCCGCCGGATCGCAACACTGTGACGCCCGGCGTTGTCCGGGGCGTGGCTTGGCGCCACCGAACACCGTCACCCACGCCGTGGCACCGTCCGGAGAGATGACGGCGGCAATCGGCAGCACGCCGAGTGCCACGCTGCGCAGGCGTTCGCCTGAGTCGGCATCGAGGATCGCCAGTTTGTCGTCCGCGGGGAGCGGCAGCACAGCGACGCGGCGTCCGTCGGCGCCCTTTCTCGATGCGATGGCCGGCCCACCTGCGATGAAATCACCGAGGGTTCCCGACGCGGTCACGATCGCGGCCGCGGAATCGCTGCTGTAGGACACCAGTTGTGCCACCGCCTTGGCCCGGGCCAGCGGTGGTCCGCCGGGTGTCCGGCTGGCCGCCACGTCGGCCGGGAGCTTGCTGACCGACGAGACGGTGACGCGCTTCGTGACCGGATCGATCGCCAGCCCGTGCACACCCGGCCGTCCCACAAACTCGGCCCGCGACAGGACGCGGTTGTCACGCCAGTTGAGGTGCCAGGCGCTTCCCGGTACGGCAACCCACACATCACCCGACGTTCCTCCGAAGCGGACGCCCGCGACGCGTCCGTCGAAGATCGACTGCACCCCGGCTGGCGTGACGCGCTGCCCGACCGCCATCACGCCGGGATCGGGTACCGAGCGCTGGGGTGCCGGAACGGGCGGCTGGGCCTGCAGAAGCGCGGCGAGGAGAGCGAGCACGGGAGCCTTTGGCGGAGAGGGGAGAGCAGGACCTTACCGCCCCGGCTTGGGTAGGGGCAAGCAACAGCTTGGCCACGCTGCCAGCACCTGGAATCACGACACCCGTCGGCGCCGCCGCTCAGCCGATTCGAGCCTCTGGCCCGTCCCCTCGGTACCGTGTCTTCAGAAGCGCCGCCGCACCACAGCAGACCACCCTGACTCTCACGGATGATGGCACCCAAGGCGCTCGCGTTGCTGGCTCTGGCCGTTCTGGGAGGTTGCGCGATCCCGCTGCGTGGCGGTGAGAATCCGCCCGCGTTGGGACGGAAGACTGTCACACAGAAGATCATGCCTGACACGCTCGTGGCGTTCGATGGCACGCGCTGTACGCCGACATCGGGCAAGTTCCGGAAGACCACGCTGAAGACCGACGCGTGGTGCATCTGGATTGTGCCGCCGCGCGCCGGAACACCATATGCCCCGCGCTGACCGCGAACGCTCCTACCGCTCCGGCATCGTCGTTTCGAGGCGCTTTGCAACGAGATCGACACGATGCGTCAGCGCGCCCGCGGTGAGGATCTGTGCGTACTGCGTTCCATCGAAGCTCACGGCGCCGTGGGCCGCCACACGAATCGGCGCACGCTGCGCAGGCCCAATGGCATTCGAGAGCTCAAGCACGACGAGCCCGGTCAGCGGCCAGACGAAGTTCAGGTCGTTCACGAGATAGCGCACGTCGCTGTAACGATGAACCCGCGTCAGCGTTGACGATTCGCGATCGGCGGACCCGGAGTCGACCTTGACGATCGAGTCGGTGCCATTCATCACGATGCGGCCCTGTTCGTCCTTCAAATAGCGACGGACGCGCGTGCGCAACTCGGTCACGCCGGCCGAGGGTGTGGAATGCATCCGGCGCACCTCCTCGATCACTGACGTCGGCGCGCCATCGTAGGCCGCACGCACCTCACCGTTGGCATCGTAGAACTGGACCTGCGAGCTGTCGCTGGCGCCACACGCTTGCTTGGCGTTGCACTGGAGCAATGCCGCGATCGACGGACGCGTGAACGCATCGTCGAGGCCGAAGTAGTCGATCATCACCGGCGTCAGTGCCGTCGAAAGCGGGAGCGTATCCGCGGCGGCGGCGGCAGTGGCCCGGGGGGTGGCGAGGGCCAACGCCCCGGCCGCCACGACGAGTGCTGAGAGCGCGAACACGAATGGCCGGGAAGGCTTCATCACCAGAGGGGACGGAGTGAGTACTCCCGAGTAACGATGCCCGGGCACGTCCGGTAACAGGTCGCCTGTCGCACCGTGCCGGCTTCCGCCGCGGAAGTCGGAGTGCCCGGCGCACGGAGCCCGCATCCGGCGCCAGACGGCTCTCGAAGAGTCTGGGGGAGTCGCTGGTCGGCCCGGCGAACCCCATGCCGGCCCTCGATCCCGCTGAAACAACGCTTCGCACCACCCCGTACCCGGCTCATGGCGACAACCCTCTCGTGGTCGCCTGACTCTGAAAGCGACTCGCTCTCGCTCTCGCATCCTGAAACCCGCCACCATGATGCGCAACATCACGCTCGCCGCCCGCATGCTGCTGAAGACCCCGGTCGTCACCGCGATCGCCGTCCTCTCGCTCGCCCTCGGCATCGGCGCAAACGCCGCCATCTTCTCGCTCTTCGAGCAGCTGCTGTGGCGCAGTCTGCCCGTGAGCGCGCCAGAACGCCTCGCCAACTTCAAGAATCCGGGGCCGACGCCCGGGTCGAATTCGTGTAACCAGGCTGGCGGCTGTGACGAAGTCTTCAGCTACACCATGTTCCGCGATCTCGAGAAGGCGCCCTCGGCGTTCTCAGGGATAGCCGCGCATCGACTCACCGGGGTCTCGCTCAGCGTGCGCAATGAACCGCGCAGCGGCGAGGCGATCATGGTCAGCGGTGGCTACTTCCCCGTCCTCGGCCTCACCGCGGCACAGGGCCGCCTGCTGACACCAGAGGACGACAGGGTGATCGGCGCCAATTTCGTCGCGGTGATCAGCTACGCCTTCTGGAAAAACGTCTTCGGCAGCGATCCGGCGGCGGTCGGGCAGTCGATCGTGGTCAACGGAAAGTCCTACGCCATCCTCGGCGTCGCACCGGAAGGGTTCGAAGGGACCACGGCAGGTTCGCGCCCGTTGGTGTACCTCCCCATTTCGATGCAGGCCGTGATCGATGGGTTCGATCGACTGCCCAACCGTCGCAACTACTGGATTTACCTCTTCGGACGCCTGAAGCCCGACGCCACCCTCGCCACGGCGGCAACGTCGATCAATGCGGTCTACTCGCCCATCATCAACGACATCGAGGCGCCGTTACAGCAGGGCATGAGCGAGAAGACCATGGCAAGCTTCCGGAAGAAGCGGATCGAGCTCGCGGCGGGAGCGCGCGGCCAAAGCAGCATCGATCGCGAAGCGAAGACGCCGATCATGCTGCTCTTCTCGGTGACGTTCGTGGTGCTGCTGATTGCGTGCGCGAACATCGCCAATCTGCTGCTGGCACGGGGCGCGCGGCGCGCGACCGAAATGGGTGTACGCCTCGCGCTGGGTGCGACGCGTCGTCATCTGCTGGCCCAGCTGCTGACCGAAAGTCTGATGCTGGCCGTGGCGGGCGGGCTGACATCGCTGCTGGTGGCGCAGTGGACGCTGAACGTCATCATGTCGATCCTGCCGCCGGAGGCCGCTGAAACCATGACCTTCGGCATCAGCCCGGCGGTGATCGGCTTTGCGGCCCTGCTGAGCGTCGGCACCGGCTTCTTCTTCGGGCTGTTCCCCGCACTGCACAGCACGCGGGGAGACCTGATCAGTACGATCCGTGCCGGCGCGGGTCAGATCGCTGGCGGTCGGGCATCGACACGATTCCGTTCGGCGCTGGTGACAGTCCAGATCGCGTTGTCGATGGGATTGCTGATCATGAGCGCACTCTTTCTGAAGAGCCTCGTCAACGTCAGTCGCGTTGACCTTGGTGTGAAGGTGAACGACATCGCCACGTTCCAGATCGTGCCGCAGCGAGTCGGCTATGACAGTGCCCGCAGCGCAGTGCTGTTCACCCGCGTCGAGCAGGAGCTGGCGGCGATTCCCGGTGTGACTGGCGTCACCAGCGGCCTGGTGCCGCTGCTCAGCGGCGACAACTGGGGTAACGACGCCCATGTGCAAGGCTATCCGTGTGGCCCTGACGTCGACTGTGGATCGCGCTTCAATGCCGTGGGCACTGACTACTTCAAGACGCTGGGCGTGCAACTGAAGGCCGGCCGCGAGTTCACGGCAGCGGATCAACTCGGGGCGCAGCGGGTGGCGGTGGTCAATCAGGCGTTCGCCAAGAAGTTTCGACTCGGGAATGACGCGGTCGGAAAGTTCATGGGTACCGAAAGTGATGACACACTCAATGTGCAGATCATCGGGCTGGTGCCGGATGTGAAGTACAGCGACGTGAAGGACTCCGTCCCCCCGGTGTACTATCTGCCCTGGCGGCAGGACGCTGGCACCGGGGCGCTCTACTTCTATGTGAAAACGTCGCTCCCGCCGGAGCAGCTGCTTGGAACATTGCGAGCCACGATGAAGCGTCTCGACCCCACACTCCCGATCGAGAGTCTCAAGACGATGCCGCAGCAGGTGCGGGAAAACATCTTTCTCGAGCGCATGATCTCGATCCTCTCATCGGCCTTCGCGATGCTTGCGACCCTGCTGGCCGGCGTGGGGCTGTATGGTGTCCTGTCGTTCTCGGTGCAGCAGCGCACGCGTGAAATCGGGGTCCGGATGGCACTTGGTGCCGATGGCGGCAACATCCGAGCGATGGTCTTGCGACAGGTCGGCGTCATGATGCTGATTGGCGGATCCGTCGGTATCGCTGCGGCGCTCGGCCTCGGCCGACTGGCGCAGTCACAACTCTACGAGCTGCAGGGGCACGATCCTGTCGCGCTGCTGAGTGCCGTCGTGTTGCTGACACTGGTGGCCTTCGCCGCCACTCTGGTTCCGGCGCAGCGCGCCGCGCGTGTCGATCCGATGCTTGCCCTTCGTTACGACTGACCTCCCTGCCACGTGGATATCGTTCGAACTCCCCCCAAGAAGACGCGTCGCAACCTGATGATCGGTGGCGGCGTGGTTGCAGTCGCTGCGATCATGGTCTGGTTGCTGCGCCTCGAGCCGGCCGCGCAGACGATTGAACGATCGGCCGTGCTGATCGACAGCGTGCGACAGGGCAACGTCGTTCGCGAGGTGCGCGGTCCTGGCACGCTGGTGCCGGAGCACATCCGGTTCATCACCGCGCAGGCGAGCGCGCGAGTGGAGCGGCTGGCGTCCGAGTCGGGCAAGAAAGTTGCCGCTGGTGATGTGCTGCTCGAACTGAGCAACCCGGACCTGCAGATCCAGACCATGCAGGCCGAGCAACAGGTGCGGCAGGCGCAGATCGAACTGCTGAACATCCGCACAAATTTGCGCAGCCAGCTGCTCACACAGCGGGGCGTGGTGGCCACGACGCGCACGCAGCACATGGGCGCGCTGCAGGAGGCGACAGCCGCCGACTCGCTCGGCAAGCGCAACCTGATGTCGGCATTCGAAGTCAATACGAAGAAAGCGCAGGCCGAGGAATTCACCACGCGGCTCGGCGTTGAGCGCGATCGCTTGAAGCTGATGGAGGAGGCGATCGAATCGCAGATTTCGACGCAGGCCAGTCAGGTGGAGCAGCTGAAGGCGATTGCGGCCAATCAGCGCAACCGGCTGCAGGCGCTGCAGGTGCGTGCACCAGATGCCGGCGTGCTGCAGGAGCTGACGCTGCAACTCGGGCAGTGGGTGCCCGAAGGCACGACGCTGGCGAAGGTGGTGCAACCGGGCAGCCTGAAGGCCGTGCTGCGCATTCCGGAAAGTCAGGCCAAGGACGTGAGTGTCGGCCAGAAGGCGAGCATCGATACGCGCAACGGGCTGGTTGCAGGTCACGTCAGCCGGAAGGACCCCTCGGCGCTTGGCGGCAGTGTCACGGTGGACGTGACGATCGATGGTCCATTGCCGAGCGGCGCCGTGCCAGACCTGAGTATCGATGGCACGATCGTGATCGAGACGCTGAACAACGTGCGCTATACCGGACGTCCCGCGTTCAGCGCCGGGTCTGGTGCCGTCTCGCTCTTCCGGTTGGTCGAGGGCGGGAAGTATGCGGATCGCGTCCCGGTGGAGCTGGGCCGCAGCTCAGTGAATGTGATCGAGATCGTTCGCGGGCTCGAGGTGGGTGAGAAGATCATCGTGTCGGATATGTCGACGTACGCCAACGTGGCCCGCGTCCGCATCAAGTAACCAATGAATCCCGGAGCATTGACGATGTCAGCGAATACGGAAAGCAGCGCGATCATTGACCTGACCAGCATCGGCAAGGTGTTTCTCACCGATGAAGTGGAGACCCATGCGCTGACGGATGTGCACTTTGCCATTCAGAAGGGCGAGTACGTGGCGATCAGTGGTCCTTCAGGCTGCGGCAAGACGACGCTGTTGTCGATCCTCGGATTGCTCGATACGCCGAGCAGTGGCGACTACATGCTGGCCGGCCAGAACGTGTCGCGGCTCTCGCCGGTGGATCGCGCGCGCGTGCGGAACCGGCAGATCGGATTCATCTTTCAGGCATTCAACCTGATCGGGGACCTGACGGTGTTCGAGAACGTCGAGCTGCCGTTGACGTATCGGGAGATGTCGGCGAGTGAGCGCAAGGGTCGCGTCGAGGCCGCGCTGGAACGGGTGGGGATGTCGCATCGGTCGGGACACTTTCCTGCACAGTTGTCCGGTGGGCAGCAGCAGCGAGTGGCGGTGGCGCGCGCCGTGGCGGGTGATCCGGCGATCCTGCTGGCCGACGAGCCCACGGGAAATCTCGACTCGAAGAATGGCGAGGCGGTAATGGAGTTGTTGCGCGAGCTCAACCGCAACGGTGCGACGATCTGCATGGTGACGCACGACACGCGGTATGCGCAGCATGCGGATCGTGAGGTGCAGCTGTTCGACGGGCGGGTGCACGAGGCGGCCAGCGTGGCGTGAGCGGGGCTGCCCGCAGTGGTCGGCGCGGTGGCGATCGCGGTCGTGGGCGTCTCCATCCGCTCCGCAGGGGTCAGCGGCCAGCACGCCACCGTCTCCGCGTCGTAGAGCCGGATCCAGTCGTCCCTGGTGAGCGCGATGGGCGGCAATCGCAGCAGGGCGTCGGGATCAGGGCCCGAGTGTGCGCGCTCGTCGTTGGATGCCGTGCTCACAGGACTCTCCTGCCGTCGCTTTCGCTGATCGGTGGCGATGCCGCGTCACGGCGCGGCGGACCGCCGTTCGAGTGGTCGAGAAATTCCCGTACGTCCGCCAGCTGTTCTATGTCACCGAGCAGCATCCACTTGAGAGCCGACCGTCCACCGAATGGCTGCTCGCGACGTGGACGCAGCAGCCACTGCGGACCGTCGTCGGGGGCGTGGCGGAAAAACCGCTCGAGTGCTTCATAAATGCCGAGGACGTAGCTGCAGCGCTCGAGCTGATCCACGCTCAAGACCGACGCGGATAGAGTCTCCCAGATCGCCAGGGTTGTGGGGTCGACCGCCCCGCCCAAGAGGACGACCGGCTGGTGATCGGTCAGTCCCCACGCAGCAGTGATGTGCAAGAAGGCCAGGATCGCTGGACCCGCGAGACGGGAGGTCTCTTCCGTCACCATGCGTCGTCGCCCAGCGCGTCGAGCGCGGCGCTGAGGTTGCCCGGCGGGCCAACGCTGCCAGCATCGGAATTCACTATCGCGGCGTGGACGATCTGTGCCGTGCTGCTGGAAGAAGCGCCCGCGCTCGACGCTCAATGATCGCATCGTGCAGCAGAGTCCGCCAGCCCCTGCTCGGCGTCCGGGCTGGGCAGCCCCCGACCACTGGGGGCGCCCGGGGCGAGGTCCGGCCACAACGGACGCGTTTCTCACCCCCGTACCACGGCGCCCGCATCGATGGCCTATTCCCGTCGCTGACGCGCGAGCGGGGATGACTGGTCAGTACGAAGCGTCATGACATTCTGTACCACGAGGCCCCATGCGCGGTCGGCGATGGCGCCGCCGGAGCCCCATGCGTGGTTGCAAGAGCGACGCGCGACGCTGGTGATGACCGTGTCGACCGGAGCCAGCGGCGCAAGCACGTTCGCGCTGCTCCTGCCAAACGCTCGCTGCCAGGAACCCGCGGCGCGACAGAGTTCGCAGATTGCCTAGCTCCGATCCCCGACATTATACGGAATGTTGCCGACCCACGACGTGCAGGCGCGCGCTGAAGAAGTCGTAGAGCACCCGACACACTGCCAGCAGCGGAACGGCGAACACGATGCCGACGACACCAGCCAATTCCCCTCCCGCGATCGCGGCGAGGAACACCAGGATCGGATGCACGCGCACCGCCTGACTTTGCAACCGTGGCGTCAGCACGTTTCCTTCGAGTTGCTGTATCAAGAGGAACAGCACCGCCGTCAGCACCGCCGTGGTCGGCGAGATGGTGAGTGCGAGGAGGACCGCCGGGATTGCGCCAAGAAAGGCGCCCATGAACGGAATGAGAGCTGTAATTGCCACCCACACGCCGAGCAATGCGGCGTACGGCACGCCCAGAAAAAACAGGGCGATCGCTGACATTGCGCCCTGCGCAGCCAGTGAGATGGCGAGACCACCGAGATAGCGCGACAGTGTCTCGGTGAATCCCGCATTCAGCTCCCGCATATCGTGGCGATACCTTATGGGAGTGACCTTCAGCGCTTGCGCCTGCATGGCGCGTGAATCGGCCAGCAGATACGCCGCAATGAAGATCATTCCAAACACCGCCACGATCGTGCTGAGTGCACCGCTCACGAGGTTGCCCAGACTTCCCAGCATTCGTCGCGCGAATCCCTGCAGCGACGCTAACGCGTTGTCTTTCACGGAATCGACGAACTGGTCGGGCGAGCCGGGCAGCAGCCCGCGACGCGCCAGGGCATCGACGATCGAGGGCACCCGCTCATCGAGCTTCTGTGCAATACCCGGCGCCGCATCGATCAAGGCCGACAGCTGTTCTGCCAACACTGGCAGCAACCCCGCCAGCAGCAACACGAGAAGCAGCAGCGCCACGAGGAAAGACACGGTGATGGCAAATGAGCGGCGCATCCATTTCGACAGCAATCGCACCGGAAACGACAATACCAGCGCCAGTGCAAAACCGCCAAGCAGCATTGTCGGCACACTTGGTGCTTTCCAGAGCAGGAGCGCAAGAATTGCGAAAGCGGCAATCAATAGCCATAGTCGTGATCGCTGAGAAATTGTGATCGGAGTCGGTGTACCAACCGGTGCAGACGCAAGCGGTTGGGCGTCGGTTTGGGATGTACCGGACAGATCCGGAACCGGATCGCCGAGAGTGTCGTGACTGCTCTGGTTCATGCGTCGCAAGAATGAGGAAGTGGTACGAGCGTTCGTCGCGCCAACTCGGCACGTCGCGCGCTCGACAATCGTCGAGTACCCGCGCGCGCTGTGTTTGATGCGACAGTTCCAACGCTGGAGGACGGTCTGCGCTGCTACGATGTGCTCGGCAGCGGCTTCCTGTTTCTCACGTCACTCATCGTCACGACGGGACTGCGGATCATAGCGACCCGATCGCGCAACTGGTGCCGATTCCCGGCTTCTTCCGGGATACGACGAGCGGTACTGTGCCCTTCCTGGTCCGTGCATCGCCTCTTTGAAACCATCATTGGCGACGAAGGATGCGACGAGGCAAGATCATCGGCTCGGGTGACTGCGGACTGATCGCTTGGCACCGCAGGTCGGAGCCGCTCAACACGGACTCGGCACGGCGCACAACGGTCGCGAGAGTGGCCCGGGGGGCGAGCGCGGCTCACGGTTAGTT
>JANNVN010000122.1:0-30630 GCA_031414435.1 Gemmatimonadaceae bacterium | reverse complement strand
CAGTTCGATCATCGCGAAGTACTTCGAGATGGGGTTGATGGGCATCGAGTTGCCAGAATCGGCGGGTGGCGCTGGCGGCACGGCGATGATGATCGCCCTCGCGGTGGAGGAGATCAGCAAGGTCGACCCGGCATCGGCGATCATGGTGGATGTGCAGAACACGCTGGTCAACTATCCGATTCACGCCTACGGCAACGCCGATCAGCATGCGCGATACCTGACACGCCTGACCAGTGACACGATTGGCGCGTACGCGCTGAGCGAAGCGTCGTCGGGCTCGGACGCCTTTGCGCTGCAGACGAAGGCGGAAAAGACGGCCACCGGCTGGAAACTCACCGGACAGAAGCTGTGGATCACGAACGGCGCAGAGGCCGAGATCTTCGTGGTGTTCGCCAACACCGATTTCTCGAAGGGCTATCGTGGGATCACCGCGTTCATCGTCGAGAAGTCATTCGCCGGATTCTCGGTTGGCAAGAAGGAAGACAAGCTGGGTATCCGAGCCTCGAGTACCTGTGAACTGATCCTCGATGGTGTGGAAGTCCCCGATGCCAACGTCCTCGGCCCGGTGGGTCAGGGGTACAAGATCGCGATCGATACACTCAACGGCGGACGCATCGGCATTGGGGCGCAGATGATTGGCGTCGCGGCGGGTGCGCTGCAGGCGGCGTGCGACTACCTCAAGCAGCGGATGCAGTTCGGCAAGCCGCTGAGTGAGTTCCAGGGCATTCAGTTCCAGGTGGCGCAGGCGGCAACCGAATTGGAAGCGGCGCGGCTGATGGTGTACAACGCCGCACGCCTCAAGGATGCCGGTCATGACATTCAGCGTGAAGGCGCAATGGCCAAGCTGTACTCGAGTCAGGTGGCCGAGCGTGTGACGAGTGTGTCGCTCGAACTCTTCGGCGGCTACGGCTATGTGAAGGACTATCCCGTGGAGAAGTTCTATCGCGATGCGAAGATCGGCGCGATCTACGAGGGGACGTCGAACATGCAGCTGCAGACCATCGCAAAAATCGTCCTCAAATAACGGAGCAGCACATGCGCGCAATCTGGCGGAGTCTGACTACGACCGGCGTGATGTGCCGAAGCGCCTGTGCGCTGGTGTTTGCGGCGACGGCCGCCGGTGCACAAGGGACACCGACGCGCGCGCTGCCGCCCGATCGCCGGATTTGCGACATGTCGATGCGCATCATTGCGATGCGCCTGGTCGACACTGCCGGTGCGCCGGTGTCAGGTGCGTCAATCACGGTCCGCCGCGTCCGGACCCGGAGGATGCTCGACAATACGGAAGCGATGGGTGGTCAGGGCGACTACAAGGTGCTCGAGGATGGTGCACTGAAGGACCTCCGGCGCGGAGGTGAGCCATTCGATGTCACGTTCGCCAAGGACGGGCGTACGCGGCGCGTTCGGCTCCGGATCGGGATGGATGCGAGCGGGTGCCACGTCGAACTCAAGTCCGGCCCGGTGCGCGTGGTGTTGTAGCCAGTCGGCGGACGCCTCTGGTTTCTGGCCTTCGCCAGGCGCGTGAGGTGTGCAGCCGTTTGACGAGCGCCCGATCTTGCCATGCAACAGCGCGGCAGCTGTGAGAGCTTACCGCGAGGTGCCGCATCAGGCGCGCTGCGCGCGGCGGCGGGCCAGCCCGAAGAGGCCGACCAGTCCCGTCGCCATCAGCGCGTAGGTGGACGGCTCAGGTACAACGTTGTTCATGACGAAGTTGAAGTTCTCGACGCAGCGGGCGTTGGGCGCGTAGTTCGCCACGCAGGCGTAACCGAAGTAGCTGCCGTAGAGGCCACCGACCGAGTTGGTGGTGGTGCCCCAGGACGCGACGCCGAGCACTTGCCACGTATCGGTGAATCCGGCGCTGCCGGAGTCGCCGGAGCCGATTGACGACTCGCGATTCACGCCCGAGCCGCAGAAGCCCAGGCTCGGACCACCCGGGGCGCGAGGCCCGCAGATGAAGTTGTTGGGAATGCTCTCACCAATACGGTCGAAATCGGCAACCAGAACTCCCGCGAACGCCGCAGGGTCGGGATTGGCGGCGGTGGCAAAGCTGCCGGCATCATTGCGCGTCGTCTCGAAGACGTTGCGCCCGGCACGTAGCACGTTGACGGCGCCGAACTGATTGTTGGCAATGTTGTCGATACCACCGGTGACGCCGGTTCCGGTGCGGCCGAAGCCCGCCATGGTGAATTCGACGAGCGGATTCCCTTGGAACAGCGTGTAGCGCCGTGCCGTCGCCGGTGCGTCGGCCGAGAGGGTCAGCAGCGCCACGTCCTGTTCTTCGACGACGGCCCCACTGTAATTCTGCTGCACGCGGAAGCCGGTGCCATTCACCTCGGTGAAGGTGCCGTCGGCATTGCGGAATCGCGCGGTGAAGCTGGCGTGGCGAATTGTGTTGGTGTTCGACGACACACAATGGCCCGCCGTCAGGATGTTGCGATTATTCAGCAGCGATCCGGTACAGGCGCTGGTCACGGCGCCGGCGGCGTTACGGAACCAGAGGTTCACCACGCCCGAGTAGTTGTTGTCGGTGGATGGTGGCAGGTAGAGCGGATTGTTGATGCCGACGCCGGCGCCGACGAGCGAATCGCCAACCACGACGAAGCTCTCAACCGTCACGTTGGCGTTGTCCGAGGCGAACGTCGCCTGTGCGGACGCGGTTGTGACGGCTGCGAGGCTGACGGCGGCAAACGTGATCAGACCTGTTCTCATTTTCTGCTCCTCCGGGGATCGATGCTGCTGCCGCTGAGGCAGCGGTACCGGGGGGCCAGATCCCTCCGCGCACCGCGCAATTCAAACGTACCCGGCAATTCGCGTTCCGACATCCGGAGGGGGGAATAAGGTCCGGAACGGACGAAAGGTCGTCACCCGCAAAGTCTGACTGCCGTGCGTAGACTGAGCAGAGGCAACGACTTACGGGATAGAGCCGCTCGCTGCCCTGCACGGCCTGCGTCGCGCATGTACCGGCGATGTTCGCGGCATCAGCCACACCTGCGTTGCGCGGGCGCAACAGACCGGGGCCGGTTTGACCCGATCGCCGTTCGTCCACGCCACTCGTGTAGTAGGGACGGAGCCGGCGGGTAGCTGCGCGAACACCGAAGCCCGCGCGGCGGAAGCTGCGCACATCCGCAGCGTTGCCAAGGAAGGCGCGCGGAGAAATGAACAGCGGCCGACGAATCCGAGGATTCGCCGGCCGCTGCTGACTCTCGGGATCAGAAGATCCGGACCACCATCCGAACGCCCGCCATTGCCTCAACGCACTGCAGCCACACCATGGCCACACCATGGCCGCAGGGTGTGCCGAAATCAGGCGCGTGCGTTGCGACGACGTGCGAGCCCGATCAGGCCAACCAGACCGGTGGCCATGAGCGCGTAGGTGGACGGCTCCGGAACCACCTGCGCCATCACGAAGTTGAAGTTGGCGAGGCAGCGGGCATTGGACGCGAAGTTGGCAACGCAGGCATAGCCGAAGTCGGTGTTGTACTGACTCAGGCTGACGCCGTCAGTGGAGCTGCCCCACGATGCAACACCGAGCACCTGCCAGGTGCTGGAGAACGCAGCACCGCCCGAATCACCACGACCCACTGCACCTTCGAGCAACGCGCGGCCGTTGTTGCAGAAGCCCAGCCCACCACACATGAACGAGGTGGCCGACCCGCCGAGCGGATCAAAGTCGGAGAGCAGGATACCGCCATAGTTTGCTGCGTTGGCGCCAGCGAGGGTATTCGCGAACGTCTGGTCATCGCGGCCGGTCGTTTCGAAGCGGTTCTGCGCCGCGCGAAGCGTGTTCACAGCATTGAACTGGCCGCTCGAGGTGTTGTCTCCCGTGAGGCCGGTGCCGATGCGGCCGTAGCCCGCCATCGTGTAGTCAACCAGCGGGTTGCCGGCGAACAGCGTGTACGTGCGAGCAGTGGCCGGTGCGTCCGCGCTCAGCGTCAGCACAGCCACGTCCTGCTCTTCGAGCACAGCGCCACTGTAGTTCTGCTGGACGGCGAACCCGGTGCCGTTGACTTCCGTAAAAGTGCCATCGGCGTTGCGGAAACGCGCGGTGAAGCTCGCCCACGACACAGCATTCGTCCCGGTCGAGACGCAATGGCCGGCCGTCAGAATCTTCCGCGTGGCGAGGAGCGACCCGGTACAACCAGAGCGAACGGCACCGGTGGCATCACGGAACCAGAGGTTCACGACACCGGAGTAGTTGTTGTCCGCCGCGGGCGGCAGATAGAGCGGGTTGTTGATGCCGCCGCCTGCGCCTGCGTCCTGCACGACGACGGTGTTGCGCGCGTCGCCGGTGTAGGTCGCGAACGTGGCCTGAGCGGCGAGTGCCGGCGCGAAGCCGGCAATGACCACTGCCGCAAGACTGAGACGCATGAAGGAACCTCGGGGGGATGCGGGGATGCGATGCTGCTGTCATCTGGTCAGCGGTGCCGTGCGGCGTGATCCGCGCGTACACGTGGCATCGTGGATCGAAGATGCAGGCAAAACCTGTTCCCGTCACCCCCCGGGATGCTGACGAGTTCATCCATGCAGATTTATTACAGCGTGGCGGGCGGTCCAGAACACCACAAACCGCGATAAGGTGAGACAACACTTCATCTTACGGTGGCCGCACAGCGTCAGAGAAGGCGGCCCAGCGGCTGTACGACAGGCGTGACACTCTCCGTCCGAGCGACTCCGGATCGTAGCGTACACACAACAAATGCGAGGCACCGAGCTCGACCATTAGACAACTATATGGGAGGCACCGAGCTCGACCATTAGACGGCGCCGGCGTGCCGGCGCGAGCCGTGCGAGCGGCTAGACGCGATGGCAGCGAACCATCGGTCGGCGGCAGGCAACGAATCCACTCGCCTCGCGCACCGCCGGAGTGCCGCCGGAGTGTAGGTGCCCCTGCTACCGTACACGCACGCGGCATTCACCCTGCCACCGCACTCCTTCCTGCCTGACTCCTCCGTGCCTGTCCCTGCACTGCCGCCGCTCCCCCCGCGATCGGCGACCGAAATCGTCGACGGCGCGGTTCAGCTGATTCGCCCACAGTTCGGGTACTTCCTTCGCATCGCAGCCATCGGCGCCATTCCCGGGCTGATCCAGGCAGTCATCGCACTGATTGTCTTTCCACAGACGCCAACCGACCCGGCGGCGGTGCTGCGGCAACAGGCCTCGCTCCTTCCGCTCACAATTCTGACGTACGCCTTTGCCACCGTACAATCCGGCGCGATCATCGCCGGAGCGCTGGCGCTCTTGCGCGGCGAAGCACTGCCGACGGTGTGGAACGCCTTCCTCTCCGCATTTCGACGGATCTTTTCGCTGCTCGGCTCGAACATTCTTCTGCTGCTCGTCCTGATCATCGTCGCGCTCCCGGTGATTGCCGTGGGCGCATTCGTGGCCGCATCGGGCGCCACCACCGCCGCCACACTCAGCAAGTCCGGAACGGCTGCAGCGATCGGTGCCGTGCTGGCGGCCATCGTGGTGCTCTTCTGCATTTTGTTTGTGTTCCTGACGGTCTTTGCCCGATCGTCCGTGATGACTGCGCTGATCATCGCCGAGCAGCTGGGACCGATCGATGCACTGAAGCGATCACATGCACTGTCGAGCGGCAGCTACATGCTGCTGGCAAAGACCTATGGTCTGGTGCTGGTGATCGTCGGTGTGGTGTATCTCGTGCTCGCCGGACTGCTGGCCGCGTTTCAGGACCAGCAACAGATGGTTGCCGCGCTGGTGAGCGTGATCATGATTCCCGTGATTCCGATCGTCGGCAGCATCATGCTGCTGACTTATGCCGATTTGCGCGTCCGACGAGAGGGGGCGGATCTGGACGCTGCGCTCGATGCGCTGTCCGGCCCGACGACACTCACCGCCAGCTGAGCGCCGGTGTTGCTACAGGCACCGATTCCGGCAGCGGCAGTACGCGACACGATTTCGCGTATCGTGCTCGAACGCGGATATCGCGAGGATCTCACAGCGACGCTCTTTTCACGCATCTGGGATTGGCTCAGCCGTCTGCTGAGCGATCTGTTCAGACAGGCCAGCGGCAGCCGTGGCACGTACCTGATCTCGCTGTCGCTGATCGCCGTCATCATCGCCGCGAGTATCATCCGGACGATCATGGTGGCGCGCGCCCGTCGCGAAGCAGCCAGTCGGCGCGAGGTGCCGATCACGGCTGACGAGCAACTGGCGCAGGCACGCGGACTGTCGGCGCAAGGTGCCTTCGTCGATGCCGCGCACCTGTTGCAGGCGGCGATTGTGACCCGCCTGGTCGAGCGGAAGCGCGTGCGACGGCATCCGTCCAAGACCGTTGGCGACTACAGCCGCGATCTGCGGGCCGCCGACGACGAACTCGCACCGTCGTACTCGGCGTTTGCCCGAGCGTACGACGTAGTCGCCTACGGCGACGTGCAGTGTGATTCGACGCGTTACGCGCACCTCGAATCGCTGGCTGCGCCAATGCTGCAGATAGCGTCACCGCTGTATCCGGCACAGGCGGCCTGATGCCGGATACGCCCCTGCCAATGGCCGCCATCGCAGAAGACGACCGCGCCGCACGTCAGCGCGCACGCCGCGGAACACTGATCACGATTGGCCTGCTGCTGGGGCTTGTCGCGCTGGTCGTACTGCTGACTCCACTGCGCGACAACGCCACGGAGACGCGGCTGACGACACTCAGATACGGGCCCGGAAACGGACGACTTGCGTCCGATCTCGCACGAAAGCTTGGGTGGCAGGTGCGCACCTCGGGACTCCCGCTCGCCGCGCCACTCGACACGTCGGTGATATACGCGGTCTTCGGCGGACCGACGTCGATGCAGCCAGCCGAACGCGAGGCGCTGCTCGATGCCGTGCAGCGCGGCGCGGGGTTGCTGGTCGCGCCGTCGGGCAGTGAGCCGTTCCGGTTGCTCACGATGCTGGGCTTGCGACAAGGCTCGGCGGGCTTGGTGGCGGCAACACCCCTCGGCACCTGTCCAACGGAAACGGACGCCTTCTCGAGACTGCGCGTGCGACCGCAAATGCTCACGTTCCGCACGGAACGCGATACGACCGACGACGGTCCGCCCGACGCGCCCTATCCGACCGGCGCCATCACACTGCTCTCCAGCGATGTGCGGGAAAGCCGACGCGCCAACGACGACGAAGTGCCGCGGGTGGAGGGCGCACCCGACTCAGCGACAGCGCCAGGACCGCGACCCGACGTCCCACGCGAGAGCAGCACGACGCCGCGCGCCGAGCCCACCGGCATCGTGTACCCACTCGACACGAGCACGACCCCACAATTCGAGCCGACCGTCGTCGCTTTCCCGCTGGGCCGCGGGCGAGTCGTTGCACTCGCCGATCCGGATATCCTGCGCACCGACCAGATGCGCAACTGCGCACAGGGTTCAGCGCTGACGGTGGTTCGCGGCCTGGAATATCTGTCGAAGGGTCGGCAACGCACGATCATCTTCGCCGAGTACTATCAGGGGCTGCGCACCGATGGGCCGGGCGTGGTACTGAACGAGTGGCTGGTTGGCACGGGTCCGGGCCGAATGGTCCTCACGCTGATGGGCGCATTGCTGCTGCTGTTGCTGGCGCTGGGTCGTCGTACGCTGGCACCAGTCTATCGCGCCCGCGAGGAGCGACGCTCTGCACTCGAGCATGTCGACGCGCTGGCCACGGCATGGCACGCGGTGCGCGGAACACGCACGGTGGCTCGCATGCTCGCGCGCGGGATTCGTCGCCGGCACGCGGCGGGGCGCTGGCGGACCCTCGACGACACGGCATTTCTCGCGGCACTCGCGGCGCGGCATCCGTCCATCGCCGACGACGCGGCGCGGCTGACGCGGGCCATCGAATCAGCTGCCGAACCCTCGGACCTTCCTGCGCTGCGCACCGCAGCAGCGCACATTGATGCGGAGTGCCTGACTCCGTGACCGACCACTCCACCCGCTCATGACCACGCCTGATCAGTCATTTTCTCCGGCCGACGCCGTCGAGGCCCTCCGCTCCGCGATCCGCCGCCGAATCATGGGACAGGATCTCGCGATCGACGAGCTGCTGGCTGCGCTGCTGGCGCGTGGACATGTGCTGCTCGAAGGCGTGCCAGGCGTGGCCAAGACGCTGCTGGTGCGCGTGGTGGCCGGCGCCTGTGGCGTCCGCTTCGGCCGGATTCAGTTCACCCCCGACCTGATGCCTGCCGACATCACGGGCAGCTCGGTGCTCCGTGGCGGCGATGGACGATTCGAGTTTCGCCCCGGTCCACTTTTCGCCGACATTCTGCTCGCCGACGAAATCAACCGCGCGCCGGCCAAGACGCAGGCCGCGCTGCTCGAGGCGATGCAGGAAAAGCAGGTCACGGTCGACGGGACGCGACACGATCTCGGCCAGCGCTTCACGGTCGTGGCGACGCAGAATCCGGTCGAATTCGAAGGCACCTATCCACTGCCCGAGGCACAGCTCGATCGCTTCCTGGTGAAGGTTCGCGTGGGGTATCCTGCCGCTGCCGACGAACTGGCGATGCTGCAGGCGCACGCGCGCGGTGACGATCCCGAACGCGCGATGGCCACCGATGGAGTTGCGATCAGCGCCGAACAGCTCGACGCGCTGCGCGCCGCAACGGACGCGGTGACGATCGCCCCCGAGGTTGTGGCGTACATCGCCGCCGTGGTACGCGCGACGCGTGAAGATCCGGCACTGGCGCTCGGCGCATCGCCACGTGCGTCGGTGGCGCTGCTCCGTGTGTCGCGGGCGGCCGCGATGCTGGCGGGCCGGGATTTTGTCACCCCCGACGACGTGAAGGGATTTGCACCGGCCGCGCTGCGTCACCGGTTGATTCTGAGCCCGGAGTTGGACGTCGAAGGTCGCACCACCGATGACGTGCTGGCCGCAGTCCTGCTCCGCGTGCCGGCGCCGGTCTGATCGCGTGATCCGGCGTATCGTCACTGTCGTCACGCGCTTCGTTCCAACCCGGAAGCTGGCGCTCTGGGTCGCGGCGGCGGCCCTGGCGTGGATGGTTCCATTGCCGGCACCATGGTCGACCGTTCTCAGCGTCTCGATCGTGCTCGCTGTGTGCGCCGCGGCGCTGTGGGATGCGCTGCAGTTGCCGACCGCTGATGCCCTTCATGTCGAGCGGAGCGCCCCTGCGCAGCTTGGCTCGGGGGACGATGACGTGCTGACGCACACGATCACATCGACGTGGCCCCGCGATGTGCGGGCGGAGTTCGCCGAGCGCGTGCCGTCGTCGCTCGGCGGCGGCATCATGCTGTCGCGACCCCTCGCCATCGCAGCACTCTCGCGTGCACAGATCACGACGGCCATCCGCGGCGTCCGGCGCGGGCCGGCATCGCTCGACGCGGTGGCGCTGCGCGTGCATGGACCACTGGGATTGGTGGACGTCGTGCGGGATGTTCCGATCGAGAGTCGAGTGGATGTGGTGCCGTCGCTCTCACAGGTGCGCAAGTTCCGCCTGCTGGCGGTGCAGCGGCGGCTGCGCGACGCCGGAGTGCGGCAGGTGCGTCGGCGTGGCGGCGGCATGAGTTTCGACGCGCTGCGCGAGTACGTGCCCGGTGATGATCCACGACACATTGACTGGAAGGCGAGCGGCCGGCGCGGCACGGCGCAGGTGCGGCAGTATACGGTGGAACAAGGCCAGACCGTGATTCTGGCGCTCGATTCGGGCCGGTTGATGACGCAGATGGCGGGTGACCGCACACGCTTCGAGTACGCGATCAATTCCTGCCTCGTCCTTGCCGACGTCGCGCTGCAGGGCCGTGACAAGATCGGACTGCTGGTGTTCGATGATCAGCTCCGCGGGTGGGTACCGCCGTCGAGCGGCACCGCCGCCATGCGGGCGATCCGCAGCACACTGGCGGGGTGCGACGCACGACTGGTCGAACCGGACTACGCGCTGGCCTTTCGCACCCTCGCACAGCGACAGCGGTCGCGTGCTCTGGTGATCTGCCTCAGCGATGTGATCGATGTGCGCGCAAGCCGTGCCATCGTGACACAGACCCGGCATGCGGCGCTGCGGCACATCGCGGTGTTTCTCGCGCTGCGCAACGACGCGCTGGTGACGGCCGCACAGCCGGCGGCCCGAGGTGATGAGCGTGACGCCTGGCGCGGTGCGGCGGCGGAATCACTGCTCGATGCGCGCGCCGAGGCGCTGCTGCGAATGAAGCGGGCCGGCGTGCAGGTGCTGGACGTGCCGCCGCAGGCCATGAGCGCGGCGCTGGTCAATCGCTACCTGTCGATCAAGGCGCGAGGGGAGCTGTAGGCGCACCACTCGGACGGTCACGCCCAAGCGACAGGTACCACACCATGCCAATGGCGGTGATCACGGCCGTGGCATACTTGGCGCTGTCGGGCAGCTTCGACGGTGAAATGTTTCCCTCGATGATGCCCGCGAGGATCAGGAAGATCACGACACACGCCACCAGATGGAGCGAGCGGGCGCCATTGATGGTCAGCGCCTCGCGCCGTGTCCGATCGCCGGGTACCAGCATCGCGGTGGCGAGCAGCAGGCCAGCCGCACCTGCGAGGCAGATCGCGCTCAGTTCGAGTACGCCATGTGCCGCCACGAAGCCAAGGATCTGACCACCGATTCCCTTGGTGATATACAGCCCGACGCCCGCACCAAGGGCGGCGATGCCATTGAAGACGAGCGCATAGACTGTGATGAGACCCGCGGTGATGCCGCCGGCAAATGCCACCAGCGAGACGCGAATGTTGTTCGTCATCAGGAAGGCGGACAGCACCGACCCCTTTTCGTCCTCTCCGTTAGGCAGATAGTCGGCGCCGGTGTTCCCGCGGCGCAATCCGTCCTCGGCCCGCTCGATCATGCCGGGCGGCAACATGCGCTGTGCCAACGATGGCGTGCGCACGATCGCCACGATAGTGCCGATAGCCGGCACGAACAGCAACGCAGCGGCGACCGCGACATGGCGCCAGCTGCGCCGGACTTCACACGGAATGTCGCATGCGAGAAATCGGCCGATCCGCTCGATTCCCTGAGACGGGCGTCGATAGAGCAGGTTGTGACCTGCCGAGACGAGCCGTGAGAGCATGAAGACCGCATCGCCGTTGCGACCGCGGTCGGCGGTCCGGAGGCGCGCCAGATCCGTCGCCACTTCCCGATACTGCTCGACGAATGCCGTCACCTCGTCTTCGCTCAGCGTGTTCAGTCCACGCCGGCGCGTCCTCGTCAGTTCCGTCGCGAAGGCATCCCAGCGCGGGCGACCCTCGGCCACGACCGCCCACTCTTCGCGCCGTGTGCCGGTGGCACTGGTCGTCGGACGGAGGCTCCGCCGCGCGAGCAGTTCGCGCTGATGCAGCATGCGGAGCGCCGCCACCGCATCGGTGCGCACGTCGATGCCGACGCGTGCCACGAGCGCAGCAGCGATGCGCGACCGTGAGGCATCGTCGAGTGTCGCCTCACGCGTCACGAAGCGGTCGAGCAGTGCAAACCGCTCGTCGTCGAGCGTCGCGACGATGGCGACGCCGTCATCGTCCGGCACGCTGGCAACCGCGCGAGGGCGTTCGTGGCGCAGCAGGCGCTCACGCACCACGATCGTGCCCGCGACCAGATCACCAAGGCGCTGGTTACGCTGGTTGGCGATGATGCTGATCATTCCGACAAAGTAGCCGAACGGTAAGAAATCGACGAAGCGAATCAGGTTGCGCGCGGCACTGGCCCCGATATCCACGCCGCCGCCGCCGTTGCGGACGACCCGCAGGCCGAGCAGGCGCTTGCCGGGGGTCTGTCCATCCCAGATCGCCTCGAAGGCAACGAAGTAGCCCCACAGAATGAGGAACTGCCCGATGATGATGACGGCGCCGACCCAGCTTCCATTGCCAACGTCCCGCAGGCCGGGCAGCAGCTTCGGCAATGATGCGACCGCGTACCAGAGCGTTCCCGTAAGCAGGAGCATCAGCAGCAGGTCAATCAGTGCGGCGGCGCCGCGGGTACCGATCCCGGCCAGCGTATACGACACGATCACCTGCTCTGGCGTCTCGACGTCGAGGGTGGCATCGAGGGCGGCGTGCGCGCGAGTGACGGCAGGTGGCATGCCTTCAGTCTAGCGTGAGGTGTCGCGTGAGCAATGCGGAAAAGAACACGGGGCGCCGACGATGCCCGTCGACGCCCCGCGGTGCCTGCGTGGAAACGCCGCAGTCAGCGCTTACTTCTTACCCTTCTTCGCGGCCTTCTTGGCGACCTTCTTCGTCACCTTCTTGGCGGCCTTCTTCGGCTTCGTGGCGGCCGTCTTGCCGTTCACGAAGGCCTTCAGGCTGGCGCCAGCCTTGAACTTCGGGGCCTTGCTGGCGGCGATCTTCACCTTTTCGCCGGTCTGCGGATTCCGACCGACACGCGCGTTGCGCTTGCCGACGCTGAAGGTGCCGAAGCCGGTGATGCCGACCTTCTCACCCTTCTTCAGCGCCTTGGCGATCATGCCCTCGCTGGCATCGAAGAGCTCCTTCAGAACGGCATTGGCGTGCTTCTTCGACAGGCCGACGTTATCCACCAGCGCGTTTACGATAGCGATTCTGCTCATGATTCCCTTCTCCGAGAAGACTGTTGACACGTGATTCCGCGCCAGCGGCGCACGGGGAAACTGATAGCCGCACAAGATTTCTGCAAGCGGGGTAAGGGTTTCCGGGCTTTCCCGGCGCGCGGTCGCCGGCTGGAGCTGGCGCGCGGCATGCCGGAAACCCTTACAGGAACTGGATTGCGCCCGAAACACGACGCGGCCGCCAAGGGCGGTACCGGCGGCACGATCCGCCCCACATCGGGTATCTTCGCCACTGTGCATCACCGTGGAGCTGATGCATCTCCCGTGAGCGCCGCCGCAGCCCGGCGCGCCTGGATACCCTTCTCCCCGAGCAGCACACCATGCCGAAAATCCGCCGTTCGTCGACGACGTCATCACTCCTGCTCAGCGCGCTGATCGCGAGCCCACTGGGCGCGCAGGTCGTGGCCACACCGCCCTCGCCGCCGACCATTGAAGTCGGTGGCAGTGGTGAGGCCAAGGTGACGCCTGACCGCGCACTGATCTATCTCGGCGTGCAGACGAAGGGACGCACCGCCGCATTGGCCGGACAGGAGAATGCGCGCCTTGCGACAGCCATTCTGGAAGCGGTCCGCGTGGCTGGCATTCCACGGGACCAGATCAGCACGATGAACTACAGCGTCAACCCGGCGTATCGGTACTACCCGGATGGACGCAAGCCCGAGCTCACCGGGTACGACGCCACCAACACCGTGCGGATCGAAGTCCGCTCGCTCGAACTGGTGGGCAAGGTGATCGATGCCTCGCTCGGCGCAGGCGCCAACACCATCAGCGGGCTCTCGTACTTCGCCTCGCAGCTCGATGCGACGAAGCGCGACGCCCTCGGCAACGCCACGACCAATGCGCGCTTGAGCGCAGAGGTGATGGCGAAGGCTGCGGGCGGCACCCTGGGACCGCTTGTCTCGCTCAGCAGCCAGATGATGGAGTCACCGCAGCCCTTCCCCGTGATGGCGATGTCACTGCGCGGCAAGGCGGCGGATGAATCGACTCCGGTCGTGGCACCGACCGAACAGACGGTGACGGCATCGGTGGTCGGGCGGTGGCAGTTCATTGTCGGCGTACCGCGATGACATTCCGGCCCCGATATTGCGAAGGTGAGAGCGATCGCAGCGAGTCACTGAGACGGGTTGCGGACCTGCGTGTCTTGAGCGCAGAAATGCACGTGTCTGCCTGACGCCAGCGAGCGGAACAGCAGAGGGTGCATCCGGGAACCGTCCGACGACGAACTCCCTTCGTGGTGTGGAACCGACGCACGGAGCTCACCGTGCCGGTTCGAGAATCTGCATTCCAGGATGAATTGACCGATGAAGCGTTTCATGACTGCAGTAGCGCTGGTTGGCGCCGTAGTGCTCGCGCCGGTTTCGGCCCGCGCGCAGGCAATGGCTGAGAAGGACATCGTTGAGACCGCAGTTGCGGCTGGCACGTTCAACACGCTCGCCAAGGCTCTGACCGTGGCTGGCCTCGTCGAGACGCTGAAGGGCACGGGCCCGTTCACCGTGTTCGCCCCGACCGATGCCGCATTCGCCAAGATCCCGCCGGCGGCTCTGCAGGCATTGCTGGCTGACAAGGCGAAGCTGACGGCCGTGCTGACGTATCACGTCGTCGCCGGCTCGGTGATGGCCGCGCAGGTCGTCGGGCTGTCTGAAGCCGCGACGGTGCAGGGCAGCAAGGTTGCCATCAAGGTTGTGGGCGGCAAGGTGATGCTGAACGGCGGCACGACGGTCACGGCAACGGACATCAAGGCGAAGAATGGCGTCATCCACGTCATCGACACCGTTCTGATGCCCCCCGCCTCGATGAGCGGCATGAAGCACTAATGGTACTTCACCGCACCCGGGCTGTTGCCGGGGTGCGGGATCGTTGCGGCCCCGCAGATCCGGCATGGATTTGCGGGGCCGTCGCGCATCGGGCTGCGTGGCGGTAGCGTAGGCGTCAGTATTTGTGCGCCAAACCACATCGTCACCACGTCTGCCCACACCGCCGTGCTCTCGTTTCGAATCATGATTCCCGCGCTGATCGCGGCGGCCACGCTGCCACTGTCGGCGCAGTCTCCGGCCCCACGTGCCGCACTGGCGCGCGCGGAACTGATCGTCACCAACGCACGCATCTACACGGCGGATGACGCGCAGCCGATGGCGGAAGCGCTGGCTGTCAGCGGTGGGCGCATTCTCTTTGTCGGCAGCACGGTCGAAACAATGGCGCTGCGCGGGCCGGCCACCACGATCGTGAACGCCGGGGGCCGCACGATCATCCCCGGCATGACCGACGCTCACGCGCACCTCTACGGACTCGGCGTGACGCTCCGGCAGGTGGACCTGACTGGCACGCCATCGTACGCCGCGGTGATAGCCCGGGTGGTTGCGAAGGCGGCAACGCTGCCCAAAGGCACACCGGTTCTTGGTCGAGGCTGGGACCAGAATGACTGGAGCGACACCCGTCTGCCCACACATCAGGCGCTGAGCGCGGCGACACCAGACCATCCGGTGCTGCTCGAGCGCGTCGATGGCCACGCCTCGCTGGCCAACATGGCGGCCATGCGAAAGGCGGGGATCACCGCCGAAACGAAGGATCCGGAGGGGGGCCGAGTGATGCGCGACGCGAGTGGCGCGGCCACCGGCGTCTTCGTGGACAATGCGCAGTCGCTGCTCGCGGCTGCGGAGCGCGGCGGTGAGGCAGCGAATCCCCGGGAAGTGCTGAAGAGCGCGGTTCGGGAGGCGAATCGGTGGGGCCTCACTGGCATCCACGAAATGGGTGTGTCGCCGACAACCGTGGGTATCTACGAACAGGCGGCACAGGCGGGCGAGCTGTCGCTGCGCGCATACGTGCTCCTGAGCGGCGACAGTGCCAGCGTTGCGTGGGCTTTCGCGAAGGGGCCGCGCAGTGCCCTCTTCGACGGTCGGCTCTGGGTGCGGAGCATCAAGCTGTATGGCGACGGCGCGCTCGGCTCACGTGGCGCAGCCTTGCTGGATCCGTACGCGGATGATTCGCAGAACAACGGCCTGCTGGTCCAGCAACCGGCCTACATCCAGAGCGTCAGCGAACGGGCCCTGCGCACCGGCTGGCAGATCGCGACCCATGCCATCGGCGACCGGGCCAACCGCCTGGTGCTCGACGCATACGAGGGCGCTTTCAAGGTGGTGCCGACGGCAGACCATCGCTTCCGCGTGGAACATTCGCAGATCATTCACCACGCCGACATCCCTCGATTCGCAGCCCTCGGCGTGATCCCGAGCATGCAGGCAAGCCACCAGACCAGCGACATGTACTGGGCCGCCAACCGGCTCGGCACCGAGCGGTTGCGCGGCGCCTACGCGTGGCGGTCGTTGCTGGCGACGGGAGCCATCATCCCCAATGGGAGCGACTTTCCGGTGGAAATGGTGAATCCGCTGATCAGCTTTCACGCGGCGATCGCCCGGCAGGATGCCGACGATTTCCCGGTGGGGGGCTGGTATCCGGAGCAGCGAATGACCCGGGAGGAAGCACTTCGATCCATGACGATCTGGCCGGCGAAGGCCGCGTTCCAGGAGCAGGTGCTTGGGTCACTGTCGGCCGGGAAGTATGCCGACTTCGTGATGCTGGATCAGGACATCATGCGCATCGCACCAGAGCTGGTCCTTCGTACGACGGTCCTTCAAACCTGGGTGGGCGGCACCAAGGTGTACGAGCACGTCGCGCGCTGATCTCCAGTGCCGGCCCCCCGGAAGGCCACGCAAGACACGGGGCCCTACTGTGACGCTCCTCCAGTGAATTAGTCTTCTATCATGCTCAACGACTCCTCAATCGCGTTCCTGAAGACGCTGCTCGACACGCCGGGCCCTTCCGGCTTCGAATCCGCACCCGCCAGGGTCTGGCGGGCCGAGGCGGCCACGTTCGCCGCCGTCCGCTCCGACGTCATCGGCAACTCGATCGCCGAGGTTCAGGGCAGCGGTGGTCCGACCATTCTCCTTGCCGGCCACATTGACGAGATCGGCGTTATCGTTACGTGGATCGACGACAACGGGTTCGCCTACATCGAAGGCATCGGCGGGTGGGACACGCAGGTGCTGGTGGGTCAGCGGCTTCGGTTCATTGGTCGTGACGGCGAAGTGTACGGCGTAATCGGCAAGAAGCCGATCCATCTGATGAAGCCGGAAGAGCGGGAGAAGGTGACGAAGTTCGCGGACATGTGGGTCGACATCGGCGCGCAGACCCGGGCCGAAGCCTCCGAGCGACTCTCGGTCGGCGACTGCGGCGTGCTCGACGCGAAGGTCACCGACATGCCGAACAACCGTATTGTCTCGCGCAGCATTGACGACCGGATTGGTGCGTTCATCGTGCTCGAGGCGCTGCGGCGCTATGCCGCGAAGCCTGGCGCCGCGCACGTGGTGGCAGTGGCCACCTGCCAGGAAGAGATCGGGTTCTCCGGCGGCGGCGCACGCGTGGCCGCGCAGGCGCTGGGGCCGCAGATGGCGATTGCCGTCGACGTGACCTTTGCCACGGATCATCCCGGCATCGAGAAGAAGGAAGTCGGCGAGCACAAGCTCGGCGGTGGTCCGGTACTGAGCCGCGGCAGCGTGATCAGCCCGGTGGTGTTCAAACTTCTGCGTGACACGGCCGAGTCGCTGGAGATGCCGTACTCGCTGCACGCCGCCGGTCGCGCGACGAGCACGGATGCGGACGCGATTCAGTTGGCGCGCGATGGTGTGGCGACCGCGCTCGTCTCGATCCCGAATCGCTATATGCACTCGCCGAACGAGATGGTCAGCCTCGATGATCTCGATCGTGCGGCAACGCTGATCGCCGAAGTCTGCCGGCGCGTGGATTCGAGCACGGATTTCACCGATCGGTGACGCCCTGCTCCGGTGTGCTTCGCACACGGGAGACTGCGCACCACGGGTGACTGGTATGGCGCTGCACTGCTGGTCATCGCCCCGCTACGCGATCACGCTCCCGGACGGCCACCGCTTTCCGATGGTGAAGTACGCGCTCCTGCGCGAGGGAGCGCTGGCTGCGGGAGCGATCGCCGCAAGTACGCTGCACGAGCCGGCGCGGGCCGACCACCTCGACCTGCTGCGCGTCCATACGGCAGGCTACGTCGACGGCGTGGAGCACGGTACGCTCGATCCCGCACACCAGCGGCGAATCGGACTGCCGTGGAGCACGTCGTTCGTCGAGCGCGCGTTTCGTGTCGTGCAGGGCACCATCGATGCGAGCGAACACGCCGTCACACACGGCATCGCGATGAACCTGGCCGGTGGAACGCACCATGCGTTTCCTGACCGCGGTGAAGGCTTCTGCGTGTTCAACGATGTGGCGATCGCCATTCGTCGACTGCTGGCACTCGGGCGCATCCGGCGCGCCTGCGTGATCGACCTCGATGTGCATCAGGGCAACGGCACAAATGCCATCTTCGCCGGCGACGAACGTGTGTACACGTTCAACATGCACGGGGCAAAGAACTTCCCGTTTCACAAAGTGAACGGCAGCCGCGATGAAGAACTCGACGACGGGATCGGCGACGACGCCTACCTGACGCGTTTACGCTGCGCGCTGCCCGAGGTGCTGCAGGCGGCAGGCGCCGATCTGGTGGTCTACCTCGCCGGTGCGGACCCGCACGAAGGCGATCGACTCGGGCGGCTCAAGCTGACGTACGAGGGCCTCGCGCAGCGCGACGATCTGGTGCTGCGGACCTGTCGGGAGGTTGGGCTGCCGGTTTGTGTCACCATTGCGGGCGGTTACGGCATCGATATCGCGACGACGGTGCGCGTCCATCTGCAGACCGTCGCGATCGCAAGCTCCTACGCCTGACGCACAGGGCAGGCAGAGCGCACGGCAGCGTTCGCAAGGTCAACGGCAGCAATAGCGGCGGCGGCGAGAGCGGTAACGGCAAAAGCAACACTGTTCACGCGGGGACCGCGGGGGACGCGGAGAAGAACAACGGCAATGGCTTTGGTGACAGCGTATCGCAGACGCAGTTCCAAAAGCGTCTGCTGTGCCTCCGCGTCCCCCGCGGTCCCCGCGTGAACAGTGTCAGCGATCTCGCTCCCGCCAGCAAGCGCAGGCTCTCACCACCAGATCACGCGAAAGCTCACGGTGCCGAGCGCGGACCAGATCACGCCAGAACTAACGGCGCCGAGCGCGCAAAATCGCGCACCAACGAGCGCGCCGAAGAGTACGCCGAGGACCGGTGTGTCGGACGCGAGCCGCACTGACGTCGCCGTATTCCGCATAGATTCCCCGTATGCCGATTGAGATTCCTGCGCCGCGCGAGAGCGGCACGACGCGCACGACGCCCGTGCCGCTGTACTGGTGCCGCTACGGTCAGCAAGGCGCGCCACCACTGATCGTGTTGCATGGCGGTCCGGGCGCGCACCACGACTATCTGCTGCCGCAACTGTTGTCGCTCGCGACGCTCGGAACGGGGTTCGAGCTGGTGTTCTACGACCAGCGCGGTGGTGGTCGGTCGAAGACAGATGACCCGACGCCGATCACCGTGGGGACGCATGTGGCAGACTTTGCATCAGTGAGTGACGAACTCGACATCGCCGGCGCGCCGATCATCGGCTATTCGTGGGGAGCACTGCTGGCGCTGCACGTGATGGTCGCCGCGCGCGCAGCGACCGGTTCGCTCCCGCCGTGGTTCGCACTGATCTCTCCGGCCCCATTTCTGCCGGCCGATCGAGCCGTCTTTGATTCGGAGCTGCAGCGTCGGCAGCTGGCGCCGGAGGTCGCGGCCCTGCGCGCAGCGCTGCAGGCGTCCGGACTCCGCGAGCGTGATCCGGACGCCTATCGGCAGCGCGCCTTTGAACTGAGTGTGGCGGGCTATTTCGCGCATCCGGAACGGTCCGCCAACCTGACACCGTTCCGGGTCACCGGCCGAGTGCAACAGTCCACCTGGGCAAGCGTGAATGGACCGGAGCTGATGGCCGCACTGCCCGCCATCCGGCGCCCCGCGCTGGTCGTGCATGGTGATCGTGACCCGATCCCGCTGGCGAGTGCCAGAACGACCGCGGCAGCGCTTGACGCCCGTCTGGTCGAGCTGACGGACTGTGGGCACGTGCCCTACGTCGAGCAGCCGGCAGCGCTGCAGCTGTCGCTGGACGAGTTCGTCGCGTCGCACGGCACATGATTCCGGAGGAATGCGAGCGCGAGCTGCACTAGATTGGGGGTCATGGATTCCCGCTCCGCCGCCCACGTACTGGCCGAAATCGCCACGCTCCGCGAATTGCGTGGCGAGGATGCGGCTGGAACGGCGGCGTTCATGGCCGCATCCAAGCAGCTGGGAGCGCAGCCCACCCGGCGGCTGGCGGAGATTCTTGCCTCAGGCACCTTCGCTGACGAGGTGCGGGCAGTTCTGGACGATTTGCTGCACGAGGGCGACTCGATCTTGCTCGCGGACCTCCGTGAAGAGACCCCGGAGGGACTGCAGGAGATGCTGCGGGTGCCCGGGCTCGGCCCGGCGACAATCCACCGCGTGCACGCCGCCCTCGGGATCGAGACGCTCCAGGAGCTCGAGGATTCCGTGCGTGATGGTCGGCTCGAGGCGTTGCCACGGTTTGGCGCCCGGCTTGTGGAACGGGTCCGCAACGGCATTGCGCAACTCCGGGCCACGGGCGCGGCCGTCCTCCTGCCGCACGCCGATGCGGAGGCCGCACGGCTGCTGCACGAGATTGCGGCGCACGACGGCGTGTCGCGGGTGGCGATCAGTGGCATGGTGCGCCGGCGTCTGGAAACCGTCAGCGAACTCGCACTGGTGGTGGAGTGCGATACGCAGCCCATCGCCGTCGCCGCCGCGATGGCGCACCTGCGCGGCGTCCAGCGCGTGGTGGGTGGCGGAACGCGCGTGATTTCGCTGCACTTCGCCGACGCCACCACCGCCACGTTGCATTGTGTGCGTCCGACGCAGTTCGCGGTCACACTCCTGCGGACGACAGGAAATGCGGAACATGCCCGCGACGTACTGCACCGTTTGACCGATCGTCAGTTCCGCGTGATTGATGACGAAGTGCGCGACAGCGACGGCACGGCGGTACCGCTGTCGGATGAATCAGCGCTCTACGCGCTGGCCGGGCTGCCGTTCATCGCACCGGAGCTCCGAGAGTCGATGGGCGAGTTGCGCGCCGCGCATGACCGCGCACTCCCGGCACTGCTGGAGTTGCAGGACATTCGCGGCGTACTGCACTGTCACTCGCTCTATTCGGATGGCGGCTTCGGCATCACCGAACTTGCGCAGGCCGCAATGGGGCGCGGCTGGAGCTACCTCGGCATCAGCGACCACTCACGCTCTGCGCTCAACGCGCACGGCATGTCAGCCGAGGCGGTGCAGCGACAGCACGACGAGATCGACGCGGTGAACGCGATGCTGGGCGGCCGGTTCCGGGTCCTCAAGGGCGTCGAAGCTGATATTCTCCCGTGCGGCACGGTCGACTTCGGCGCGCCGCTGCTCGACCGGTTCGACTACGTGATTGCCTCTGTGCACACGCGGTTCGGGATGAACAGCGCACAGATGACCGATCGCGTGCTGAAGGCGATGGACGACCCGCATGTCACGATCATCGGACACCCGACCGGCCGATTGCTGCTGACGCGTGAGCCGTACGCCATCGATCTGGCGACGATTCTGGCGCGTGCCGCGCAGGTCGGCGTGGCGGTTGAACTGAACGCGGATCCGCATCGGCTCGATCTGGACTGGCGCTGGTGTCGCGCCGCGCGCGATGCCGGCGTACAGATTGAACTTGGTCCCGACGCACATTCGATCGCGGGGCTCGACAATGTCGCGCTGGGCGTCTCCATGGCGCGCAAGGGATGGCTTGGCGCCGCCGACGTCCTCAACACCCGCAGTGCGGACGAGGTGCTGGCGTTCGCGCGCAGGCGGCGAGATGCGGCCCTGACCACCGCATCATGAAGAGCCCCCGCGGAAGCAAGGCGCCGGCTGCGGCACCCACGGGAACACCGGGAAAATCGAGGTCGGCGGCGACGGCGGCGAAACCGAAAGGGCGCACAGGTACGACACCGGCTGCGGTGACGCCGGCGATAACGACACGCCGCTCGGTCGCGACACCGGCTGCTGCCGCGCCGAAGGAGCCCAACCGCGCCAAAGGAGGGAAGATCGTTCTTCGCAAGCGATTCCCTCAGCTCAAGGGATCCGCGCTCAAGGCGCATGCCACAGCGGTGTACGACGAGCTGGCGCGCCTGTACCCGACCGCACATTGCGAGCTCGACTACCGCAATCCGTACGAGCTCACGGTCGCGACGATCCTCAGCGCGCAGTGCACCGACAAGCGGGTCAACATGGTCACGCCGGCGCTTTTCACGGCGTTCCCCATCGCCGCGCCGCTGGCCGATGCCCCTCTCGGCGAAGTCGAGGAGCTGGTCAAGAGCACCGGGTTCTTCCGCGCCAAGGCAAAGAGCCTGGTGGGAATGGCACAGGCCGTGGTGGCAAGGCACCAGGGGGAGATTCCGGCGTCGATGGAGGACCTCGTGGCCCTCCCCGGGGTCGGCCGAAAGACGGCCAACGTGGTGCTGGGCAATGCGTTCGGCATCAATCACGGGGTCGTCGTCGACACGCATGTCGGACGTCTGGCCTTGCGGCTTGGGCTGACCCGCGAGACCGACCCCGTGAAGGTCGAGACAGCCCTCATGCCGCTCTTCCCGCGCGACAGCTGGACGATGCTCTCGCACCTGCTGATCTGGCATGGGCGACAGATCTGCGATGCCAGATCCCCGCGGTGCGGCAGTTGCTCCCTTCGCCCGCGCTGCCCGGCCGCCCCGCTGGACCACTAGCGGCACGTCGCTGAGGTTCCGGTAGCAGTCGCCAGTCGGCGCATCCCGGCTGGCCGCGTTGGAAATCCTCGCAATACCGCTGGTATTGCGGCGGTTTTCGCCTTGCCATCCGGGCGCCCCATCTGGCTTGGTGCTCTCCGAACTTCAGCGACAAGCCACTGGTCTCGCCCGCCCCATCACATGGGTGGCGGGACGTTGGTAGATTAGGGGCTGTGCGCCCCGACGACGTAGTCGGCGGCAGCCCCCTGACCCCTACTACTGCATTTGGAGATTCCGTGGCCAAGACCGTCACGTTCGACACCAACAAGGGCACGATCGTCGCTGAGCTGTTCGACGTCGAGGCGCCGCTCGCGGCCGGCAACTTCGAGAAGCTGGCGAACGACAAGTTTTACGATGGCGTGAAGTTTCACCGCGTGATCCCTGACTTCGTCGTGCAGGGTGGCGATCCACTCTCGCGCGACCTGCCGAACGGCGATCGCCGTGTGGGCACCGGCGGTCCTGGCTGGACGATCAAGTGCGAAACGGAAGGGAATCCGCACAAGCACAAGCCAGGCGCGCTCTCCATGGCACACGCTGGAAAGAACACCGGCGGGAGCCAGTTCTTCATCGTGCTGAGTGAAGCCAATACCCGCCACCTGAACGGTGTGCACACCGTGTTTGGTCAGGTCACCGAGGGGATGGACGTGGTGAATTCGATCGCCGGGAATGATGTGATGAACACCGTGCGGGTTTCGTAGCGCCGATACTGCAGCGTGTGGTGCGGCGTTCTGGCCGCACCACCGCTTTCCTCTCTCCGGACTCTGATCATGAGCGCTTCGCACACCGAAGCTCCGAGCGACCGCAAGGCCGCATTCACCGGGCTGATCGCTGGTGCCGTTTTGGTGTTTCTGATTCTGTTTGCCGTTGTGAAGCTCACCAATGCCAGCTTTGCCGGCGAACACGGTGAGAAGGCTGTGCCTGAGGCCGGCAAGTAGGGGCCACTCCCGTGGCACGGACCCCGCGGCGACGCGCCATTGGCGCGACTTTTCAACCCGGTCACAACGCTGTGCCCTCAGGCTGCGTACATGGGGCAACCTTCACCAGTTGCCATGCCCCCTCGTGCCGCTCTGACGCTCTTGCCGGACAACGCAGTGCCGGTCCTTGCGCCTCGGGTCCCCGTGCCGCGTAAGGCCGTCCGGGGCGTCGCCTCCACGGTTCTCGATGCCAAGGCCGCTGCCGAGGCGTTGGCTGCCGGGCGCGAGCAGGAGCGCCAGTATGTGCTGGCGGCGCAGAATGGGGACTCGAGTGCCTTTGCGCAGCTCGTGCGCCGACACCAGCAACGCGCCTATGCCGTCGCGAGGGCGGTACTGCTTTCGCACGAGGACGCCGAGGATGCCGTGCAGGAAGGATTTCTGCATGCCCATCGGGCGTTGAGCCGGTTCCGCCCCGATCAGCCATTCGGGGCGTGGCTGCACCGGATCATCAGCAATGCCGCGCTGGACCTTGCTCGGCGGCGCAAGGTGCGCGACACCGACGAACTGGTCGACACTCACGCGAGTCCGTTTCGTGATCCTGCTGAAGCGGATGAGCTGCAGGATCGTCTTCGCAGTGCGCTGCTGCAGTTGCAGGACCGGCAGCGATCGGTGCTGGTGTTGCACGATGTTGAGGGGTACAAACATGCCGAGATTGGCGCCATGCTCGGGATTCCCGAGGGAACGGCCCGGTCCGACCTGCACCATGCCAGAGCAGCGATGCGAACCATCCTTGGTTCGCTCCGGCGACTGGCCTGATAGACAACAGAGCTATGCATTCCGACGACTTCGACCGCGATCCGGCGGTCACCCTGCAACTCCGCTCGCTCCTCCGTCCGCCGGCAGACGCCGCGTATTGGGACGGACTCGAGTCGCGCATCATGGAACGGATCCTCGCTGATGCGGCTCCGTCGATCCTGACCACGTCGGTGACCGGCAGTCTGGCCGCGATCACTGGCTGGTGGGAGCCGTTTTCGCAGTGGCGGCGGATCGGCGGCGCAGTGGCCGCGGCCGCCATGCTCCTCGTTGGCTGGGGGCTGTGGCAAACGTCGGGCACTGAGGATCGGCTGGCGTACGAGGCAGCGGTCGAAGCTCTCTCGACCCCGCTGGATTCGGTTGGCCGCCCGCTCAGCGACGCGCCCCGCGAAAAGACTGTCCCCGACCTTTTCAGGTACTGATGTCCGGCACGATCGAGCGCACCAAGGCACAGGCAATTTTCTTCCTGCTTGGTGCGGTGCTCGTTGGCGGGGCGCTGGGCTTCACGGCAAACCGTGCGATGACACATCGCGATCTGCCCAACGACCAGAAGAGCTCGCGGGCCCAACTCGCAGACCGGCTCGAGCTGGATTCGGCGCAGCGGCTGATGCTGGACTCGGTGCTCGACGCGCGAAACGAGCAGATGAAGGTGTTGCTGGCGCCGGTACGCCCCCAGTTGGATTCAGTGCGGTTTGCGGCCCGCGCGGTGATCCGCGCCCGGCTCTCGTCAGGCCAGCAAGCGCTGTGGGACGAGGTGCTGCGGGAAATGGCGCGTGACAGCGCCCAGCGGGGCGGGCGCTGAGCAGCGCCCCACTACCCCGCCGCAAGAGGGGATATAGCTTCCATCGTTACAGATTGCATGTTGTATCCTGACGCCGCCTGAGCCGTCTGAAGGGCGGCGTCACTTGTTGGGGTGGAAGGCTGCGACCGCAGCCCGACACCATTTCCGTATACGCTGTGCATGGCTCCGGCGATGCGCGGCATACCGTATGACTGAACCGCAGCCTTCATCCTCGGCGTCGCCGGCATCGGAGCCTTCCGACGCTGCTGCAGACCCAGTCGTGTCTGAACCGCCCGACGCGTCCGGCCCTTCGCCGGCGGCTCCTGCGCCACCCGCAGCGCCTCCGGCGCCCGCGGCTCACAGTGTCACGGGATCGCACCCAGTGATTGCGGACAGCAACCAGCATCATGTCGGTGAACCGGCGACCGGTAAGAAGCTGGCGCTGCTCACCCTGACCGCCCTGGGTGTCGTTTATGGCGACATCGGCACAAGCCCGCTGTATGCGTTGAAGGAGTGCTTCAACGGCATTCACGGGGTCGAACCGACGCCAGAAAACGTGGTGGGCGTGCTATCGCTGATCGTCTGGTCACTGATCAGCGTGGTGACGGTGAAGTACGTCGGATTCATTCTGCGTGCCGACAACAGAGGCGAAGGCGGTACGCTCTCGTTGCTTGCCCTGCTGTTGCAAAAGGTGGATGGCAAGACACTGGATCCGGGTACGAAGAAGCGGGTGATCGTACTCGCGTTGTGTGGCGCGGCGTTGCTCTATGGTGACGGCATGATTACACCTGCGATGTCGGTGTTGAGCGCGGTCGAGGGACTCGAGGTGATCGCCCCCTCACTGCACAAGTACATCGTCCCGGTGACACTCGTGCTCCTGGTGCTGTTTTTTTCTGCGCAGCGTTTCGGCACGGATCGGGTGGGCAAAGCCTTTGGCCCACTGATGTTCCTCTGGTTCACGGGGATCGCGGGTCTTGCCATACCGCACATCATCGCGGAACCACGTGTGCTGAATGCGCTGGCACCCTGGCATGGCGTGCAGTTCTTCCTTGCCCACGGGTGGCATGCCTTCGTGCTGCTTGGCGCCGTCGTGCTCGCCGTCACTGGTGCCGAAGCGTTGTACGCCGACATGGGGCACTTCGGCAAGCGACCGATTCGTCTGGCGTGGCTGATGCTGGTCTTTCCGTGCCTGCTGATCAACTATTTCGGCCAGGGTGCGGCACTGCTCACCCATGAGGCAGCGCGGGCGAACCCGTTCTACTTCCTCGCGCCTCCGGTCCTGCAGTATCCGCTGCTGATTCTGGCGACCATGGCGGCCATCATCGCCAGTCAGGCGATGGTTTCCGGCGCCTTCTCGCTGACACAGCAAAGCGTTCAGTTGGGCTTCACGCCACGCGTCACGATCATCCACACGTCGTCGACGCAGTCCGGCCAGATCTACATTCCCGAGATCAATGCGCTGATAGCAGTGGGTACGATGCTGGTGGTGCTTGGATTCCAATCGTCGACTGCGCTCGGCGCCGCGTACGGCATCGCGGTCACGGGGACGATGACCATCACGTCCCTGCTCTTCTATCAGCTCTGTACACTCCGTTGGAACTGGCCGAAATGGCAAGCACTGACGGTCGCCGGGATCTTTCTGACGGTGGATCTGGCGTTCCTTGGGTCTAACGTCCTGAAGGTCTTCCAGGGCGGCTGGGTGCCACTGCTGGTGGGCGCGGCGATCTTCACGCTGATGAGTACGTGGAAGCGAGGCCGTGAGGCACTCGGACAACTCCTGCGCCGCAGCACCCTGCCCACGGATCTGTTTCTGGCCGACATCAAGCGCAAGGAGCCGTATCGTGTGCCGGGAACGGCCGTGTTCATGACCTCCGATGCCGACGGCATTCCTCCGGTGCTGTTGCACCATCTGAAGCACAACAAGGTGCTGCACGAGCAGGTGGTGCTGCTGAGTGTCGTCTCGAAACCCGTGCCATACATCGATGGCGAGCGCCGCGTCGAAGTGGAGGCGCTCGGCGCGGGCTTCTGGCGCGTGAAGGCGATGTACGGCTTCATGCAGAGCCCGGTGATGCGCGACATCATGGCGAGCGCACGGGGTGGAGGGCTTGTCTGCGCCACTGGATCGACGAGTTACTTCCTCGGCCGCGAGCAATTGCTGCCGAACGGACCGACACGCATGTCGCAGTGGCGCAAGAAACTGTTCATCCTGATGGTGCGAAACGCGCGGTCAGCAACGGCCTTCTTTGGCATCCCGCCGGGGCGTGTGGTTGAACTCGGGACACAGATCGAGTTGTAGGCTGGCAGGTGGTCGGGCGGTGGCCGTGCGCTCCACTCGGGCTCTTCAACCGTGATGAGGTCGTACATGCGTGTTTTGTCGCTGGCAGTGTCCGTTTCGTGCGCCATCGCGTGCAGCGCAGGGACTCCGTCAGCCCAGCCCGGCCCGAAGGCGTCGATCGACACCACACCCAGCCGCCTCGTCCCCGCGAGAGCGATGGCCCTCGACGGCAAGCTGAGTGTTCCGACCGGGTTCGCGGTGACGCGGTTCGCAAGCGTGCCGAATGCGAGAGCGATGGTGATCGGACCCGATGGCAGCGTCTATGTGAGCCAGCCTGGCCGGAACGCCATCTCGCGACTGGTCGACACGAATGGCGACGGCGTGGCCGACTCGAACACGGTCGTGCTCTCGGGTCTCGACCGACCGCATGGGATGGTCTTCCACAGAGGCAAGTTCTACGTCGCCAATACGGGCGGCGTCGTGCGATTCGCGCTGACACCGGCAGGGATTCCGACCGGGACCGCTGAGCAGCTGAACCGATATGATGCCGGCAAGAACCACTGGACCCGCAGCATCGTGTTCGGAAATGACGGCAAGATGTACGTCGCGATCGGCAGCACCTGCAACATCTGTATCGAGACCTCCAGCGAACGTGCGGCCGTGATGCAGTACGATGAAAATGGGCAGAACGGACGCGTCTACAGTCGCGGGCTGCGCAACGCGGTAGGCATGGCCGTGCACCCCACAACGAAGCAGATCTGGGTCACGCAGCACGAGCGCGACAACCTGAAGCCCGACCACCAGGACCTCCCGACGGAGGAGCTGAACATCATTGGTGACGGCAAGGACTACGGCTGGCCGTATTGCCACGGCCCGAGGATTCCGAATCCGGAATTCAACGATCAGGCGCGTTGTAATTCGATAGAAGCACCGGCGCTGCGCATGCAGGCTCATTCGGCGCCACTCGGCCTGACGTTCCTCGACAAGGCGACCGGCTTCCCGGCTGACTGGCGCGGCGACGCGCTGGTGGCGTTTCACGGCAGCTGGAATCGCGATACGCCGACGGGTGCCAAGGTGGTGCGCGTGCGCGTCAGCAGTGGCCGACCGGTGAGCTACGAAGACTTCATCACCGGCTGGCAGAGCGAGACCGGCGCGCGATGGGGTCGACCAGTCGATTTCGCCGTACTCCGCGACGGATCGGTCCTCGTCAGCGATGACAACGGCGGGACGGTGTTCCGGGTATCGGCGACGCGCTGAGGGCTGGTTGGCTGCACGCTGACTCTGCGGTTGCAGCTCCCTGCCACCATTCAGGCGAATGCCACACCCGGACGCAAAGGCGCATGCCACTGCCGGACGCAAAGGCGCGTGCCACTGCCGGACGCAAAGGCGCGTGCCACTGCCGGACGCAAAGGCGCGTGCCACTGCCGGACGCAAAGGCGCAAAGGAGGCAGAGACGCAAAGGACGGAAGCAGCGTGAGGCTTGGGGCATGCCAGCGCGTCCTTGTCCGTCACTGGAACCGCCACGTGAGAAGGGAACGGCTGGAGGTACTCCCGTCGCGATGACGAAGTGCGACCAGCCGTTTCACGATCGCCGACGCCGGATCGCCAGGAGTCGACGAACGCTCTGCGCCTTTGCGTCCTCCGCGCCTTTGCGTCACGCAGTTGTGAGTCGTTCCACCGAGTTGCCCGCGGAGACGCGCACTGGGGGACCCGAATGACTACCGGCCCATCTTCTTCAGTTCGACGAGCATGCAGAGGTCCTGCACCACGTCGATGCCGGCGCGAGCGAGGGACACGGCCACCTCATCGTGGCGAATTCCGAGCTGCATCCAGACCATCTTCGGCTTCACGGCGAGGATGTCGTCCAGATGCTGCGGGATATCGGCAGGACGGCGGAAGATCTGGACGATGTCGATCGGCACGGGCACGTCGCGCAGCGACCGGTAGGCTGTTTCGCCCAGCTCTCTGACCATTTCCGGGTAGTACACCGGTACAGGGATGATTTTAAAGCCCGCACCCTGCGCGTATTCGGGAACGTAGAAGGCCGGCGCATCGGTGTCAGAAGGTTTGATGCCGAGGACCGCGATGCTCCGCAGGCGTCCGAGGGCAGCATGTATCGACGGGGCGTCAGCGAGGAGATGCTGCCGCCAGGCATCAGGGGAGTCTTGAGTCACGGGTGTCGCTGGAGAGGGTCGTGTGCAGGAACGCGGAATGATGAGCGGTCGAGTAAATTCCTCTGTCTCCTGCGGAATTCCTACTCCCGCCTCCGTCACCGCTTTCCCACCTGCCTCGCTGCGCTTGCCGCGCGCGTGCAGTCGAAGACACATCCACATGCGCTTTCTCGTACTCGGCCGCGGCGCCCAGGGCTCCGCCTGCGCCTTCGACCTGCTTCGCAGTCCCGGCGTCACGCAGGTTCGCCTTGCGGATCTCGACGTGTCGGCCCTACCGCCGTTTCTGCCCACGGCTGACACCCGACTGGTTCCCGTCTCGCTGGATGTGCGGAGTCGTGACGCCGTCCTGGCTGAAATGGCTCAGGTGGACGCGGTCTTGAGCGCCATCCCGTACTACTTCAACGGCACGTTGGCCGCCCTGGCAGTCGAAGCGGGGGTGCACTTCGCCGATCTGGGCGGCAACACGGAGATCGTCTTTCAGCAAAAAGCGCTTGATGCCGCGGCGCGGGCGAAGGGTGTCACGATCGTACCGGATACCGGACTGGCGCCGGGCATGATCAACGTGCTGGCGGAACACGGCATCCGATCACTGGACACCGTCGACAGCGTGAAGCTGTTCGTCGGCGGCCTGCCACAGCACCCGGAGCCACCGCTCAACTATCAGATCGTTTACTCGATCGAAGGGGTGCTGGACTACTACTCGACGCTGTCGTGGGTGGTCCGCGATGGCAAGCGCGTGCAGGTCACGGCGCTGTCGGAGCTGGAGCCAGTGGAGTTTGTCAGCCCGATCGGCACCCTCGAGGCGTTTCACACCGCGGGTGGCCTTTCAACGATGGCGTGGCGCTACGAAGGGAAGATCCCGACCATGGAGTACAAGACGCTCCGCTATCCGGGTCACGCGCAGCTGATGGCCGCGATGCGCGATCTTGGGCTCTATGACTCGACACCGATCGATGTGAAAGGTGTGCAGGTCGTGCCGCGTGACGTGTTCATTTCGCAGGTTGGCCCAAAGCTGCGCAAGCCTGGCGGGACCGACCTGGTGGCGCTTCGGGTAGTGGTGCGCGGCACGAAAGACGGTGTTCCGACCCGTCGTCAGTATGACCTGCTCGACTACTACGATGCCGAACACCATATCACCGCGATGATGCGGGTGACGGGATACACGCTGTCGATCACGGGGCAGCTGATGGCATCACGCGCACTCGAACCGGGTGTCCACACACCCGATGAGTGTTTCCCGGGAGATCGCTACATCGCCGAACTCGCGTCGCGCGGGATTAATGTGCGGATCAGCTGAACGGCTGCGGCAAGAGCACTCGTTACGGAAACAGCACCGGTAACTGCA
>JANNVN010000121.1:0-18278 GCA_031414435.1 Gemmatimonadaceae bacterium | reverse complement strand
CCTATCGCCCGACGCCGCCTGCGCCACCGGCGGAGCTGATGGATCGTCGTACGCAACTGGACGATCTCGGCTTCCTTCGCAGTTCGCCGAGGTCCGCACCGCACGAGAATGGCGTCGATTACCAGTCAGCCCCGACCGCCGTCGTGGCGCGTCCGGCCGAGTCGCCAGTCCTGCGGATCGTCCCGGATGAGCCCGTCGCTCCTGCGCCGGTACCCGTCGCGGCAACCGTCGATTCCGCCAAGACGTTGCGTTGTGCCGAGTGCGGTACGATGAATTACCCGACGGAGTGGTACTGCGAGCGATGCGGTGGTGAGCTCGCGGTCATCTAGTGACCAGCGGCCGGTGTGTCAGAAATGCAAACGGGCGAACCACTTGGTTCGCCCGTTTGTATTGCGACGACCCAACCGCGCCAGTTCAGGCCGCGGCGGAGTGAGCGCGCTTGGCCATCCGGCTCTTCTGCCGGGCAGCCGCGTTCTTGTGGATCAGGCCCTTTCGGGCAGCACGATCAAGCAGCGTGGTAGCCACACCACGCACCTCGGCCGACGCGCCCTCAACCTTGGCCTTCTTGAGGGCGGTGCGCAGCGCGGAACGCTGCGCGCGATTGCGTGCCTGAGCAGCACGCGACTTCCGCATATTCTTCTTCGCGGAGGCGATATTCGGCACCGAAGACTCCAATTCAGAAAATGAGCACGATTCGCCCGTGTTGGACGAACCGCGAAAGATAGACGGCAGAGGCGGGGTGTCAATCTTCCGGGCTGTCTTGGCCCGGAGCCAAGGGCATCTTAGGTTGCCATGCTGCTCAGGCTCTCGCCTGGCGCCCGCCCGATCAGGCGCCTGGCCGAGCCGCTGCCTCCCTACTGCCCCGAGCCGTTCCGCGTGCCCTCACTCATCGCCGCCTGTCCAAGCTCCTGCGCGTGCGCCAGCGTGTCTGCCGCGTTCGGCTACCGGCTGGTATGAGCATGGAGACGACGCTGGAGGAGACCTCCTCGGCCGACAGCGCCGCGGCCGGGGTGGATGAGTCGGAGGTGCCGCGTGTGGCCGAGCCCGAACCGGAGCCAGTCGCCCCCGTCGGCTTTCTGGTGGATCTTCCGGCGTTCGCGGGCCCTCTCGACCTCTTGTTGTCGCTGATTCGCGATGAAAAGGTCGACATCTACGACATCCCCATCGCGCGCATCGCGAAGCAGTTCCTGCTCCGGATACGTGTGCTGCAGCTGAATGACGCGGCCGAGTATCTCGAACTGGCCGCGCGCCTGCTGCGCATCAAGGCGCAGATGCTGCTGCCGCGGCACGGCGAGGCGGAAACCTGGGAGGATCCGCGCGCCGAGCTCGTGCGGCGACTGCTCGAGTATCAACAGATGCGAGAAGTAGTCGACATTCTCGAGCGCCGCGGCGATGAGCGTCGCAGCCGCTTCGCGCGGGCTTATCTCCCGGAAGCAGGCGAGATGGCGCTGGCACCGCTCGCGCTATCGCTTGGTGAGTTGTTGACTGCGGTCGACCGCATTCTCCGTGTCACGAAAGAGCCCACGGTGCACACCGTGGTGGCGCGGACCCTTGATGTAGCCGGTGCGATTTCGATGGTCAGACGTCTGATCGCGACACGGCGCAACGCGCGCTGGGGCGAGTTGGTGGCACGCGACGCTGAGCCGTGGCAGATCCTGTCCATGTTGCTCGCGTTGCTGGAACTGGCAAAGCAGGGCGAGTTGCGACTCGCCCAGCCGCGCCCTTTTGCATCTGTCGAGATAGAGCATGATTCCACTGGCGAAGTTGCTTGAAGCGGCGCTCTTTGCGAGCGCACGACCGATTCCTGCGGACGAACTGAGTGCGCTCGCGCCCGATGCCAGTCCGGCCGAGATCGCGTCCGCGCTCGATACACTGCGCGAGCACTACGATGTCGACGGGCATGGCGTCGAACTGGCCGAGATCGGCGGTGGCTGGCAGATCCTGACACGCGCAGAGTACACCGAGGCGATCGAGCGTGCGCAACTCGCGGCACGCCCACAGCGGCTCTCTGCGGCGGCGCTCGAGACCTTGGCGATCATCGCCTATCGTCAGCCGATCGGGCGTACCGAAGTGGAGGAGATCCGCGGCGTCGCCGTGGGCTCGATTCTCAAATCCTTGCAGGAGCGCGCGCTGATCGACGTCGTTGGCAGGGCCGAGGGACTCGGACGACCGTTGCTGTACGGGACGACGTCACTGTTTCTCGAACAGTTCGCGTTGCGGCACCTGGAAGAGTTGCCGCGCGCAGATGAACTGGCAATTGCGTTGCGGCCCTCGCCGCAACCACTGTGACCGGGCGTCCGCCGCGACGCACCGGCACCGGCAAGGCGCCGCCGAAACCACGCGGTGTACAACCGCCTGGGCGTCCGCCGGCGAAGGGCACCCGGACACCGCTTGGCCCCGAGGCGAGGGATCCTCGCAAGCGCAGCCCGCGGAAGAAGCCCGGTCCCGGACCGCGCGCCGAAGCCCCGCTCGCGCCGACGGTCGTCAAGACGCCGAAGGATGCGCGCGAGACGATGCGATTGCAGCGCTTTCTGGCGCGTGCCGGTGTGACATCGCGACGACAGGCGGAGACGCTGATCACGAATGGGCAGGTGACCGTCAACGGGACGGTGGCCACGCTCGGCTCGAGTGTCGATCCGATGCAGGACGTGGTTGCGGTGGATGGGACGCGGATCCGCATGTCGGAGACCGTGACATGGCTCGTGCTGAACAAGCCCGCAGGCGTGGTGACAACGCGCACCGATCCGGAGGGGCGCGACACGGTGTTCGATCTGGTGCCACACGTTCCGGGCCTCACCTACGTCGGTCGGCTTGACTACATGACGGATGGCGTGCTGGTGATGACGAGCGACGGGCGGGCGGCTCACGTCCTGACCCACCCAAGCCGCGAGGTGTCGCGGACGTACGAAGCCGTGGTACAAGGGGCGGCGATGGCCGCACTCGACCAGTTGCAGGCCGGTGTGGAACTCGATGACGGCCTCGTGTTAGTAGATGCAGCGCATGTGGATAAACTCGGCCGCAGCCGGTGGCTGCTGACGCTCACGCTGCATGAGGGACGAAACCGGGAGGTCCGTCGTCTCTGTGAGGCGGTCGGGCTCTCCGTCGAGAAGTTGACGCGGGTCAAGTTTGGTCCGGTCGCGCTCGGCGATCTGGCGAGTGGCAAGTGGCGAGCACTGACGCAGACCGAGTTGCGTGGGTTGGCAATCCGTGGTGACGTGCGCAAATAGCTGCGCGGGCACACCGGAAACGGGATCCTCACTTTCAGGCTGGAGAACGCGCGCATGACGGCGGTGCCACTTCCCGCACCAGCCCCGACTGGGGTGGCGGCGGTGCAGGCGATTCTGACGCAGGTGGCGCGGCGGGTCGTGGGGCAGGACGCGATGGTCGAGCGTCTGCTGATCGGACTCCTCACCGGCGGGCACGTGCTGCTTGAAGGCGTCCCAGGACTCGCGAAGACACTCACGGTCCGAACGCTGGCGGAAACGATTCACACGACGTTTCGCCGGATTCAATTCACGCCGGACCTGTTGCCTGCCGATGTGGTCGGCACGCAGATCTTCGATCAGGCGTCCGGCGAGTTTCGCACGAAGCGCGGTCCGATCTTCGCAAACATTGTTCTGGCTGACGAAATCAATCGCGCGCCGGCGAAGGTTCAGGCGGCATTGCTGGAGGCGATGCAGGAGCGTCAGGTCACGATTGGCGGCACGACGTACCCTCTCGCCGAACCGTTTCTCGTCCTCGCGACGCAGAATCCGATCGAGCAGGAGGGAACGTATCCGCTGCCCGAAGCGCAGGTCGATCGCTTCATGCTGAAGTTGCGGGTTGAGTATCCCACGCGCGCAGAAGAGAAGGAGATCATGCGGCGGATGTCGTCCGGGGACGACATTCCGATTGCCGTGACGGCAACGCCGCAGACGATTCTTGCCGCTCGGAAGGAGATTGCGGCGCTGCATCTCGACGAACGCATCATGGACTACATCGTCGAGCTGGTGCACGCCACGCGCGTTCCCGCAGAGGCGGGACTCCCGGCGCTGGCGCCGTTGATCGAGTATGGCGCATCGCCCCGCGCGACGATCGCACTGGCGCAGGCCTCTCGCGCTCATGCGTACTTGCGTGGCCGCACCTTTGTGCTTCCCGACGATGTGAAGGCAATCGCACCCGACGTCCTGCGGCACCGTGTGGTTACGACGTTCGAGGCGGAGGCACAGAGTGTCACCAGCGACGAGATCGTACGCCGGATTCTGGCGGCGGTGGCGGCGCCGTGATCCTGCCCTGGCGCCGCTCCGCGCCGGCGGTGCGACCGCCGGCGGCGACGGCCAGCGCAACACTCGGTGCGCCGGCCCCCCTCGAAATTCTCGAGCAGGTCCGTCGGCTCGAGCTACGCATGCGGCGGCTCGTCAATTCCCGCTTTGCCGGCGATTATCGCTCCGTCTACAAGGGGCAGGGCATGGAGTTCGCGGAAGTCCGCGAGTACCAGCCTGGCGATGAGGTGCGGAGCATCGACTGGAACGTCACCGCACGGCTCCAGAAGCCGTATGTGAAGCGGTACGTCGAAGAGCGCGAGCTCACGGTGCTGTTGCTCGTCGACTGTTCCGCGTCATCGCACTTTGGAACGCGCACCCGATTCAAGGACGACGTCGCGTTGGAAGTTGCGGGTGTGTTGGCGCTCTCGGCACTGCGCAACAACGATCGGGTGGGTGTGGTGGCCTTCACCGACCGCGTCGAGCACGCCGTACCGCCTCGCAAGGGCAGGCGCCACGGACTGCGGCTGCTGCGCGACCTGCTGTCGCTGCAGCCTGTCGGACGGCGGACCGACATCGCTCTGGCGTGCGAACAGGCGCAGCGGCATCTGTCGCATCGATCGCTGATCTTCGTGATCTCTGATTTTCGGGATGCGCAGGCTGAGGGTGCGCTGCGCCGATTGGCCGCACGGCACGAAGTGGTTGTGATCACCGTCGACGATCCGGTCGAGTCGCTCCTCCCGGCCGCTGGCGTCCTCGTCCTCGCCGATCCCGAGACGGGCGAACGCATCGAAGTCGATTCCGGCAACGCAGCGTTCCGGACGCGGTATGCTGCCGCCGCAAGCGTGGCCGCGGAGGAGCGGAGCGCGATGTTCGCGCGCAGCGGCGTCACGGCCATCGCATTGCGGACGAACGAAGGGATCGTCGAGCCGCTGAGGGAGTTCTTCCGCCGCGCCCGACCACACGCACGCCGGCATGCCTGAGATGCGGACGCTTACGATGTCGGTGATGTTGTCGGCGGCATTGGGGACGTCGGCGGTCGCGCAGGTACCAGCCGACACGCTCGGACGCGTGACGGCACGGGTCATACCGGACACAGTCACGGTCGGGCAGCCGTTCGTGGTGTCGCTCCGGGCGATTCCGCCGAAGGGGCGGCAGGCCATTCCGCCCGCCGTCCCGGATACCGGCGGTCTGGTCGAGCCGCTGGATCCCGCGAATGTCACGCGCCGCGGCGATACGCTCAGTGTGCGATACCGGTTGATCGCGTGGGAACCGGGCGTGCTGACGATTCCGCTCGGGCCAGTCATCATGCGACTCGACTCGAATGAAGTCTCAGTGCCACTTGATGTCCGTGTCGTCGTGGCATCAGTGCTTCCCGCCGAAGCGATGAATCGAGTCCCGCGCAATGCACGTGAGCTGTTTCCTGTCTCCGCCCGCTGGTGGAAGCGGTGGTGGCAGTGGATGCTCGTGCTGCTGGCCACCGTGGCTGCGGTCTACCTGTTCGAGCGCTGGCGCCGACGCGTGCGCGCACCCGTGAGCGAGGCGGTCTCGCCGATTGCGGTTGCGGAAACCGCCTTCACGAGGCTCGACGCCCGCCGCTTGCCCGACGCTGGCGAGGGCGGGCGGCACGTGGCGCTCGCCGCAGAAATCGTTCGCCAGTATCTCGCGATGGTGGAACCGTCGCTGGCGCTGGCCCTCACGAATGCAGAACTGCTCGAGGCGGTTGCCCCGATTCCGGGGATGCCGGACCGCCAGTTGGCCGTCTTGCTGGATCAGGTCGATCGCGTGCGCTTTGGTGGGACACGTGCTGACGTCGCGACCGTCCAGCGTGTCGCGGGAATGGCACGCGAACTCGTGCGCGATGTGGATCGCGTGCGGTCGGCGATGGCCGCGCAGGCCGCCTGAGAATGGCAAACCTGCAGCAATGGGTGGCCGGGCTTGGCATTTCCGTCGGCGTCCCGTGGGCGCTGCTGGCACTTCTCGCGCTGCCGCTCGTCTGGTGGGTACGGCGAAAGGTCGCGGTCCGCGCGATGCCGTTCGCTCCGCTCGACATCGTGGTCAGGGCCGCACCTAAGCCCAGTCGCGTGCGCCGCTGGCTGTATCGGCTTCGACTCACCGGTCTGCTGGGGTGTGTGCTCGCCCTCGCGCATCCATATGGTCGCGGTGGTGAACGACGCGAGACGCGCGACGGTATCGACATCGTCCTTGCATTCGACATTTCGAGCTCGATGTTGGCGGAAGACTTTCAGCCACAGAACCGGCTCGAAGTGGCGCGCGCGAAGGTGAAGGAATTCGTCACGCTTCGCGAGTCCGACCGGATTGGCGTGGTCTCCTTTTCGGGTGAGGCGTTGACGCAGGTGCCGCTGACGGCGGATCATGCGCTCGTGCTGGCCGCCATTGATCAGCTGCAACCAGGACAGTTGGAGGATGGCACCGCCATCGGCACCGCCATCGCGACGGCGTCGAATCGACTGCGGGCGGCCGGCAGTCGATCGCGCGTGCTCGTCCTGCTCACTGACGGCGTCAACAATCGCGGGCAGGTTGATCCGCGCACTGCGGCACGCGCCGCGGCGGCATTCGGCATTCGTATCTACGCCATCGGCGTTGGTACGGAAGGAATGGCGCCGGTACCGGTCGGCCGCGGGCTGTTTGGCTTGCGGTACGAAACGCAGCGCGTCGAGATCGACGATGCACTGCTCACTGAAGTGGTGACGGCAACGGGTGGACGATACTTCCGCGCGAAGGATGCAGCGGCGCTGGCGCGCATCACTCGCGAAATCGATCGCCTTGAACGCACGCCGACACTGGCGCGCCGGTCATTGCCACGATCCGAATGGTACGTCGTGCCGGCTGCCGTTGCGTTGGGTGCGCTGCTGCTCGAAGCCTGGCTGTTGCTGCGTCGAGGCCCGATTCCATGAACTCAGTAGTGCTGCAGGGACTCGACCTGTTCGCTCGCAGCTGGATGCTGCCGATCGCCGTCGCCGTAGGGGCGCTCGTCGGCTGGATTGGCTGGCGGATCGACTCGCGTCGACGGTCACGGCTCGCGCAGCTCGGCGACGTGGCGGTTGTCGAGCGCCTGGTGCCTGGCCAGGCACCAGGGTTGCGCCCAGCGTTTCGTGCCTTGCTGCTTGGCCTCGCGGCACTGTGCCTCGGTTGTGCGCTCGCCGGGCCACGATGGGGCGCCCGCGCAGAGCGGCGGCGGGATCTCGGTGTGGATGTCGCACTCGTGCTCGATGTATCGGCGTCGATGCTGGCCATGGACGAGGGCGCGTCGCGTCTCGACAGGGTGAAGGCGGATGTGCGCCGACTGCTCGCGACCATGCCCGCAGCGCGGGTTGCACTCATCGTTGTGGCCGGACGCGCTTACACGCTCACACCGCTGACGCCGGATCACGATGCGCTCGGACTGTTCCTCGACGGGCTCGATCCGTCGATGGTGAGTCAGGGCGGGACCGCGCTGGCGGCCGGCATTACGCAGGCGACGCAATTGCTCGGTATCAGTCAGAGTGGGAGTGATCGGGCACTCGTCGTGATGAGCGATGGTGAAACGTGGGATGACGAAGGGGAGATCGCGACAGCCGCCAAGGCTGCCAGTGACGCGCGGCTCGCCGTCGTGACCGTGGGCTACGGCACTGTGACGGGCGCCACCATTCCGCTCGGCGATGGCAGCGTCAAACGCGATGCAAACGATCAGCCCGTAATCACTCGTGCCAACTCTGCAACACTGGAAGGCATTGCGAGGCTCGCTGACGGAGTGTTCGTGGACGGCGCATCGGCTGATCGACCGGGACGTGTGCGTGCGGCGTTGCGCAGGCTGCGGCAGACGGAGCGCGTGTACAACGCTGGCACGTCGCCGATACAGCGGTACGCGTTCTTCGTCTGGCCGGCGTTTTTCCTGCTACTGTTCGACGCGCTGTTTGCCGAGCGTGCGCGTTTTCGGACCAACGCAGCGCGGACAGCCATGCTTGTGATCGCCGCCGCTTTGACGCTTTCGGCCGCACCGCTGAACGCACAGGCAGTCGGGGATCAGTCTGATGCCATCGGTCTGTTCAGGCAGCGACGATTCAATGACGCCGTGCGCGTGCTGCGCGAGAAAATTGCGAGTGGTGATCGGACGCTGCGCAATCAGTACAACCTTGGCACGGCGCTTCTCGAGGCGGACTCGATCGCGACGGCCACCGAGCTCCTCGATCGGGTCGTCACAATTGCCCCGGATGCAGAATTGCGGTACCGCGCATTGTTCAATCTTGGGCTGGCCAACTTGCGCCGCGCCCGGGCGATGCCGGAAAGTGGCGCGGCTCCGTATTTCGCGGCGGCTGTGGCAGCGTACAAGCGCGCACTGCGCACGCGTACTGACGATCCGGATGCCAAGTGGAATCTGGAGCTGGCAATTCGCGAGCAGCACAAGGGCGGCGGCGGTGGCGGAGGTGGTGCGAGTGGCGGCGGCGGCGGAGGCCAGCAGCCGCCACCGCCTGCACCCCCTCCGAGCAAGGGACAGCAGGAACTCGAGAAGCAGCGCGCCGAGGCCGTGCTGAACAGTGCAGCGCGCGATGAGCGTGACGTGCAGACGCGGCGGCAGCGCGATGGTCAACGGCGGGAAGCGCCAGTGGGGCGCGACTGGTGAGCGCAACACTCGGTGTTCTGCTGCAAATTGCGGTGTCGGTGCAAATCGCCGACACGATTCCCGCGCAGACCGCGGTACTGCTCACGGTGCGGGCCACGGCGCCGGGCAACACCGCGCCCAGACTCACTCCTCCCAGCGCCGCCGGCGCCGTTTTTCAGGTTGTGGCAGATGTCACGCGACTTGGAGGCGGCTTCGGGCAAGCGGTCGCGACGCGTGAAACGCGCTACACGCTGCGCGCTGCAGCGCCCGGTCCGCTCACCCTCGCTCCCTTCGTTGCGACGCTTGGCACGCAGCAGGCGATCAGTCCGAGCAAGACGGTGTTCGTTCGTGCGCGTCCAACGAACAGCGTACCGGCAATCGTCTCGCGCGCACCGGTCTCCCGCAGCACCGTGGTCAATTTTCACTCGCTCGTATCGCCGGACACCGTCTGGGCCGGCGAGCAGGTGACACTGCAGGTTGGCATCTTCATCGATGACGAACTGCGCTCGCGTCTGCAGCGTAATCCGGAGTACGTCGGCCCTTCCGTCGACGGCGCAGTGGCATACGACCTGCCAGTCGCCAACGATGCACTCCCGACTCGAGAAGTCGGCGGCGCGCGGTATCGACCATTCATCTTCGCGCGAGCGCTCTTTCCACTCCGGACGGGAGTGCTGGTGATTCCACCGGCGCGACTCAGCTACACGATTGGTTCGGTGGGGACGATGTTCGGCCGCCGGGAACGGCAGTCCACGTCGACCCCGGCTCGCTCCGTTTTCGTGCGTGAACTGCCGGTGACCGGCAGGCCAGCGTCGTTTGCCGGCGCGGTGGGCGTCTACACATTGAGCACGACCGTCGAAAGGAGTGCCGGGCGTGTCGGCGATGCCGTCCAGCTTACGGTCAAGGTTGAGGGGGCCGGCAACGTGAAACTGCTGCCTGCTCCGAAATTCACGGTTGCCGATGTCACTGTGAGTGCAGCCGGCGAATCCATTTATGTCGATAGCACTGACCTGCTCGTACGCGGGAACAAGACCTTTCGATTTCTGCTGACGCCGCGCCGTGATGGTGAGCTGCCCCTCGGGGTGTTGCGATACGCGTTCTTCAACCCCGTCCGTGCCGAGTATGTCGAAGCAACGTCGGCGCTCGGTGCGTTGCGCGTGGTGCCGGGAACGGTGGTTGCAGAAGCGGCGGACGAGGCCACAGAGGCGCCGCTCGATCTTCAGGCATGGAGCGCGGAGACAGCTCCAGATGTGACTGAGCACTGGTGGTACCGCGTGCTGTTCGTCGCACTTGGCCTGCCGTGGCTGGCGCTCGTTGTGCGCCGTCTCTGGCGCATGCTCCCGCAGCGTGAACCGCGTGAGCGCCGTCGTGTGGCCCGGGGGCTCCCGCTGGGCGCGCCGCTGACGTCCGCCAACACGCGTCGCGCCTTCCTCGAGCGGCTGGCACCTCTGGTTGAACTACGCAGCGATGAACCGTTCGCTGTGCCGGATGTCGTTCGCCGGCTGCGGCGTGCCGGTGTGACACCAGATGCGGCTGAGGCGGCTGGTGCATTGCTGATGCGACTCGATCTCCTGACGTATGGCGGGTCGGCGCCCGTCAGCGACGATGTACTCCACACGCTGGCGAATGAGTCAGACGCCGTCCACGAACAGCTGCGAGACGAGCTGTCGGAGAACGTGCGGAGACGGCTGAAGGCGAATCTGCGTTCGCTGGTGCTGATCGGTGGCGCGGGAGCGGCATTCGCCGCCGAGCTGTCGGCTCAGCCGCGCCGCTTTTCTGAAGCGGTCTCTGACTATCGCGTGCGGCGGTACACCGAGGCCGCGATCGGCTTTGCAGAGTCGGCCGCGGAGGCGCCGATGAGTACGTCCGTGTGGGCGAATCTCGGCGCAGCGCACTGGATGCGCGCTGACACCGCTGGCGCCGTCCTCGCGTGGCAGCGCAGTGCCCGCCTCTCACCGCGCAATAACCCGGCTGTGGCGCTGCTCCGCGCGTCGTCGTCGTCGAGCGACCTTCGGGTCGCGCTCGTGCCCATGACACCCAACGCCGCCTGGTTGCTGCTGCTGGGCACGACCATCGCCCTCTCGCTCGCCGGAGGCGTTTGGCGTTGGGGCAACCGGCGGATCAGCAATGGCGCGCTCCTTGGCGCTGGTGTCGTGGTGGGGCTCTGTGCGGCGCTCGCGGTGGCCGCGCAGCGTGCCGCGCTCGCCGACGGGCTGGTGGTGATCCGGCGCGATGTTGCCTTGCGGACTGAGCCCGTGCTCGCGGGCGAAGCGGCGGCGCGTGCTCGCGCGGGTGAGTTGGCGGTCGTGACGGATTCCGGTGCGGCCTGGCTGCAGGTTACCCTCCCGGGTGCACGGACCGGCTGGGTCGAAGTCGACGCCATTCGCTCGCTCGCACTTGCTGACGGGCGCGCGGTCGCCCTGGCCGAAGTGGGAGCCGCCGGCGAGTCAATCGCCGAACGCTAGATTTACCGCATGAATCGCATCGCCATCCTTGCCTCCGCAGTCGCGGACCAGATCGCTGCTGGCGAGGTGGTCGAGCGTCCGGCGTCGATCGTCAAGGAGCTGGTCGAGAATGCGTTGGACGCCGGGGCCACGGATATTGCGATCGAGGTCGAGGACGGCGGGCGCGGGCTGATTCGCATTCGCGATGACGGCGTCGGAATGGCACCGGAGGAGGCGTCACTGGCGCTGGCTCGTCATGCCACGTCGAAGATCCGTACGGCAGACGATCTGGTGGGTGTCGCGACCTTCGGCTTTCGTGGTGAGGCACTCCCAGCCATCGCTTCCGTCTCGCAGCTCGTGCTCGAAACCTCCGTGGTCGATGGTGGTGGCACCCGTGTGACCGTCGCGCAGGGAGTGCACCAGGCCACGGAACAGATCGCGCGCCGACGCGGCACGACCATCACCGTCACGGAACTCTTTCACGCAGTTCCAGCCCGACGGAAATTTCTGAAGAGCGCGCGCGGCGAATGGCGCGCAATTGCGGAGCTGCTGGCATCGATCGCGTTGGTGCGGCGTGATGTGCGGTTGTCGGCAACGCACGACGGCAAACAGGTCTTCTCGGCGGTCCCTGCCAGAACCTGGCGCGAGCGACTCGCGAGTGTCTGGTCGGGGATCACACGAGCGACAATGCTCGATGTGGACGACGTGCAGGGCGCCATACATGTGCGAGGCCTGATCGAGCAGCCCGCGAATGTGGGGCTGGGCGCGCGACGGGTGTTTCTGATGGTCAATGGTCGCGCGATCCGGGACACCGGTATCGTCCGCGCTGCGGAGGCGGCGTATCAGTCGACCATTGCCGCTGGCGCGCGACCATCATTGGCGCTCGATCTCCGGCTGCCGGGTGACGCCGTGGACGTCAACGTGCACCCGGCGAAGGCGGAAGTGCGCTTCCACGACCGATGGAGCGTTGAACGAGTCGTCGAAGGCGCCGTGCGCCGCGCGCTTGGCGAGGCGGCGTCGGCACCGCTGTTCCCGGCACGATTCGGTGGTGAACGTGTCTGGTCTCCTGCCACATCCACCCTCGATGTCGGTGCCCTCCGCACCGCGCCTGCCGCACCACCGCTGTTTGCGACGACGGAGGCTCCCGCAGTTTTTGACGATGCCTCGGTGGTCGAGGCAACTCCAGAGGCATCGATCGACGTTCCGCCGCTGCTGCAGCTGCGGCAGACGTATCTGCTGTTCGAGCGGGACGATGGCGTTGTACTGATTGACCAGCACTCCGCGCACGAGCGCGTCTTGTATGAACGGCTCATGACGCGGCTCAACGGCGGTGACGTCAGTATTCAGACATTGCTTTTCCCGCTGACGCTCCATCTCAGTGCGGCGGAAGCCGACGCCTTCGAAGCCCACCGCGATGCCTTCGTTACCCTCGGCTTCGGGATCGAAGGGTTCGGTGGACAGACGCTGGTTGTGCAGAGTGTGCCGATGCCGCACCACCGGTTCGACGCTGAGCGCGCCTTGCGCGAAACCCTGGCATCGCTGGCCGGGGACCGAATTTCGAGCACCGCAACCCGGCACGAGCGACTGGCGATGACCGTGGCGTGCAAGGCAGCTGTGAAGGCAGGCGATGCGCTTTCGGCGTCCGAGATGCGCGCCCTGTTCGTGGATCTCGCGCGAACGACACTGCCGGCGCACGATGTGCACGGACGGGCCACGATCGTCCAGCTCAGCTGGGACGAGCTGGATCGGCGGTTCGGACGTGCGTGATCTCGCCATCATCTGTGGCCCGACAGCGGCCGGCAAGTCCGCAATCGCGATGGCATTGGCGGAGCGCTCCGGTGCGATGCTGATCAGCGCCGACTCGCGGCAAGTCTACCGTGGGTTCGACATCGGCACTGCCAAGCCGACTCCGGAGGAGCTGCGACGGGTGGAGCATCGCGGCATCGATATCGTCGACCCGGTGGAGCGGTACTCGGCGTCCCAGTGGAGCGAGAGCGCGATTTTGTGGCTCGATGACGCCGCCGCGAGGCGCGTTCCGGCGATCATCGTTGGCGGAACGGGATTCTATCTGCGCGCCCTCGAATCCCCGTTATTCGAATCGCCACCGCTCGATCCTGACGATCGCCGTGCGGTGCTGAGCCGACTCGCTCCGTTGAGCACCGATACGCTGCGTGCGCGATGCGCCGCAGTTGACCCTGAACGTTCGCATCTCGGTCGAACGCAACTCTTGCGCGCACTCGAAACGCACGAGATCACCGGGCGATCGCTGAGCGGCTGGCTCATGGAGCGCGCGAGACCAGCGCAGTTTCGGGGGCACTACCTCGTCGTGGATCCTGGTGCGCCATTGCGTGAACGCATCGCTGCCCGTGTTGGACAGATGTTGGGCGCCGGCTGGGAGCACGAGATCGAGCGGCTCGTCGGGTCGGTGCCAACGGACGCGCCGGCGTGGAACGCCTGCGGATATCGTCTCCTTCGCGAAGCGATGGCGGGGAACATGTCGCGTCCCGCCGCGATCGAACGCACGATTGTGGAGACGCGACAATACGCGAAACGGCAGCGGACATGGTTCCGCCACCAGCTGCCCTCCGACCGTGTGACGGTACTCGATCCGTCCACTCCGGATGCCCTCTCTCGCGCGACCGCCTGGTTGGATTCTGCCACTCTGTCGGAGACTCTGTGAAAATCGGCATCACGTGTTACCCCACGTACGGCGGCTCCGGCGCGATGGCGACCGAACTGGGCATCGCGCTCGCGTCACGTGGACATGAGATTCACTTCATCACGTATGCGCAGCCATTCCGGTTGCCAGCGTTTCTGCCGCGCGTGTTCTTTCATGAAGTCGACGTTGGACGGTATCCGCTCTTCGAGTATCCACCGTACGATCTGGCGCTGGCAGTGCGGATGCACGAAGTGGTCCGCAGTGCGAAACTCGATGTGCTGCATTGTCACTATGCCATCCCGCATGCGACCAGTGCCTGGATTGCGCGTGAAATGCTACGTGAGTCGGGTGATGACGTCGCGGTTGTCACCACACTGCACGGGACTGACATCACCATCGTAGGTCAGGACCCGTCGTACCGGGCGATCACGAAGTTCTCGATTGAAAAGTCTGATCGGATCACCGCTGTGTCGGAACATCTGCAGCGCGAAACCGTGACGGCCTTCGGCTGCGCCGGTTGTACCGTCGAAGTCATTCACAACTTCATCGACCCCCTGGTGTATGATCGAAGTCGGTATCCCGGGGCACTGGCCGGGATGGTCGCCGCGCCGGGGAAAGTCTTGATGCACGTCAGCAACTTTCGCGCGGTCAAGCGCACGGTGGATGTGATCCGGATCTTCGCACAGGTCTCGGCGGCAATCCCCGCGACCCTCGTGATGGTCGGTGATGGCCCCGATCGAGGGATTGCCCAGGATGAGGCCAGAGCCCTTGGCGTGGCGGACCGGGTCCAGTTCCTCGGCCGCATCGAGAATGTCGCCCCGTTGCTCTCGTCCGCCGATCTCTTTCTCCTGCCATCAGAGAACGAGTCGTTCGGCCTGTCCGCACTCGAGGCACTGGCGTGCGGTGTCCCGGTCGTGGCGTCGAATGCCGGTGGTATCCCGGAAGTGATTCAGGAGGGGGTGACTGGCGCGCTCCTCCCCGTCGGCGATGTGGATGGGATGGCGTCGGCCGCCATCCGGATTCTGTCTGACAGCGCCGGCTGGGCGCGGATGAGTGTGGCTGCGGCCGCCGATGCGCGTCAAAGATTCAGCGAGAGCCACGTGATCGGGCGGTACGAGGCGACCTACGAAGACGCGCTGGCCGTGGCGGCCTCGCGCCGAGAGCTGCGGAGCGCCGCAGCGGCGTCGCTCAGTGCTCGCTAGTGGCCTGGAACCGAAGTTCGGGAAGCAGTCGCCGGTCGGAGCATCCCGGCTGGCGGCGTTGAAAATCCTCGCAAGACCGCTGGTATTGCTGTGGTTTTCGCCTTGCCATCCGGGCGCCCCATCCGGCTTGGTGCTATCCGAACTTCGATTCCACGCCACTAGCCTTGTCGTTCGTCGGCAGCAGATGCCGCCGGCACCGTGTCCTTCCTCACTGATATGACCCTTTTTCAAGCAGTCGTCCTTGGCGTCGTGCAGGGCCTCGCCGAGTTCCTCCCGATCAGTTCATCTGCGCACCTGAGCCTTGTGCCATTCATTTTCGGCTGGGAGGATCCCGGTCTGGCGTTCGATGTGGCGCTGCATCTGGGGACTCTGGCCGCAGTGCTCTGGTACTTTCGGCAACAGTGGATCGATCTGACGAAGGCCGGAATCGGAATCCTGCGGACAGGCCGCATCGTGGGAGATGAGCAGTGGCGTGCGGTCTACATCATCATTGCGACGATACCAGGCGCCATCGGTGGCCTGCTGCTTCAGAAGTATGCCGAGACCGTGTTTCGCAATCCGCTCATTACCTCGTTTACCCTGATCATCCTTGGGCTGTTGCTGTGGGCGGCTGATCGGTGGGCACCGCAGCAGCGGTCGCTGACCGGTTTGCGATGGACCGATGCGTTGATGATCGGACTGGCGCAGGTCTGTGCTCTGGTGCCAGGGGTCTCACGGTCCGGATCCACGATGACGGCAGGGCGGGCCCTCGGGTTCGACCGCACCAGTGCGGCAACCTTCAGCTTTCTGATGTCGATGCCGATCACGGCCGCCGCCGCTGTGGTCAAGGTGCCCGAAGCACTGCGTGAAGGCGTCACCATGCCCATCGTCGTCGGCATTCTTGCATCGGGGATCAGCGGCTGGCTCGCGATTTCTGTGCTGCTGAAGTACGTCTCCTCGAAGAGTTTTGGTGTCTTCGCGGTGTATCGTGTGATCCTCGGCCTTGTGATTCTCGCGTTGATCTACTCGCGACAGGGATGAATCGGGCGGACGCTGCGTTGCCGGCGTACGATGGTGTCGCTTGCGACGTATTGTCGGCGCGGGCAGGCGCTGCGTGTGTGGTGGCTGTTCGGCACTGCGACAGCACCATGGACCTTGTGCATGCCGGCGCCGCAGATGGGGCGGCAGATGGCACGGTGGTGGTGGCGGAATCTCAGGGCGCGGGGCGGGGCCGCTCAGGCAAATCGTGGACGTCGCTGCGCGGCGCCGGGGTCTGGACCAGCGTGCTGCTCCGTCACGCCGCTCCCGCGCCGCCGGGTGTGCTCAGCCTGCGTGTCGGACTCGCGCTCGCCAGCGCGCTGGAGCAGCACGCGGCAGCATCCATCCAGCTGAAGTGGCCCAACGATCTGTTTGTCGACGGTCGGAAGCTGGCCGGCATCCTCACCGAGGCGCGCTGGCGTGGATCCCAACTGGAGTGGATCGTTGTCGGCGTCGGCGTCAATTTGTGGCATGCCGGGGCCGAGCCTGCAGTGGCAACGCTCCGTGCTGACGTCGCGGCGGCCGCCGTGCTGGTTGACATTGTGCGGGCGGTGCGCAATGCCAGCGCGATCGACGGTGAGCTCTCGGAGGACGAGCGGTCCGCGTTTTCGCGCCGTGATCTTGCGCTCGGTCGCGAAGTGACGTCGCCACTGGCGGGGACGGTCACGGGGATCGACTGCGCGGGCGGTCTCCGCGTGCGGACCGCTGATGGTGAACGTGTGGCAGTGTCCGGATCACTCATTTTCAGCACCCCTCTGCCGGAGTCGCGCGATGCTGCTGGTCTGTGATGTGGGCAATACCGAGACGACGATCGGTCTCTCGGATGGCGGTCGGATCGCGTCGCATTGGCGCGTGATCACGAGTGCCGCACGCACCCCTCATGAGTTTGCCGTTCTGCTGCGTTCCCTCCTCGCTCTTGACGAGGTGCCCATCAACCGCGTGCATGGCGCGGCGATTGGCTCTGTCGTCCCGTCGGTCACCGCACCACTGCGCGAGGGGATTGAGCTCGGCTTTGGTGTCTCGGTGCTGGTGGTCGATGCGCAGAGTGCGCTTCCGCTGACGCTCGATGTCGACGAGCCGCAGACGGTGGGGGCCGATCGCCTGCTCAACACGCTCGCAGCGAGCCGGATCTACGAGCGCGATTGCCTCGTCGTGGATCTGGGCACGGCCACGACCTACGATTGCATCACGCGTGACGCGGTCTTTTTCGGCGGTGTGATTGCGCCAGGGGTCTTGACCTCCCTCGAGACACTGACCCGGCGGACCTCGAAGCTACCGGCGACAGAGTTGCGCGCCCCCGGCCGCGTCATCGGGCGTCGGACCGAAGAGTGCATCCGGTCAGGTGTGGTGTACGGCGCTGTCGACGCCATCAGCGGAATTGTTGCCCGCATCCGCTCGGAGTGGCCGACGGGTCGGCAGCCGTTGGTGATCGGCACCGGAGGCCTCGCGGCCATGCTGGCCCCATTCTGTCCGGCCCTGGAGGTCCTTGATGCCGATCTGACCCTCCGGGGACTTCAGATCGCGCACGATCTCCTGTCCGCCGATCTGGCAGGCTGAGCCCGGAGCGGAGCTTGATTCCGCGGATTGAATGAAATGTCTAATCGATTGCTGTAGAAGGAGTTAGCGCCTCCGTCGTGCCGTCATGGTGCTGGGTCCATACGCGCTTGACTGTCCAGTCGCACTGACTATCTTCCCTCTGTTAGCAGTCAAGGGCTGCGACTGCTAACAAGGCGCGCGTGTCCTGGTCCGTGCGCTCTCTCAGTCACATGTCAGGTCTGGAGGAAGGACGATGACCACCAAGAGTGCCATCGGCGCCAAGGTCACCCCGTTGGCCGATCGCGTTGTTGTGAAGCCGCTCGAAGAAGCGGAGCAGATGCGCGGCGGGCTGTACATCCCCGACACCGCCAAGGAAAAGCCCCAGCAGGGCGAGATCGTGGCCGTTGGTCCGGGCAAGTACGAAGACGGCAAGCTGGTTCCGATGACCGTGAAGGTCGGTGACCGTGTCCTGTACGGCAAGTACAGCGGCACCGAAGTCACGATCGAAGGCGAGAACGTGCTCATTCTCCGCGAGTCAGATGTACTCGCGGTCCTCGCTTAATCGTTTTCGAGGATAGA
>JANNVN010000120.1:0-19138 GCA_031414435.1 Gemmatimonadaceae bacterium | reverse complement strand
GGCTTGGGTCGATGCCAATTTCAAAGCCACCGATGGCCTGTCGACCAACGGATCCTTTGTAGTCGATCTTCACCAACGTGTGAATGCGCGTCACGATCCCATGGGTCACGCCCGTGGTGCGACCACACTTGATCACTTTGTCGCCGAGGTCCGGTTCGCCCAGTTTGTCGACGGGGATGCCCAGCTCGGCGATTTTGCGATCAAAGGCGCGGGTGTCGATGCTGGCGATGGCACAGTCGCCGGCCTGGCCCAAATGCGAGCGTACCAAGGTCCCGAGTCGATTCTGCGCGGTGCGATTGTCATCCGCTGGCCCCGGCTGCACAATGGGATCCCCTATCGCGCCGGTCGGCCCATGGAGGACGTGCCAGTTGCTCAACACGTAAGGCGCGCCCGTGTCCGCGTCGAAGACGATACAGCCGAGCGTTCCGGCCGTCAGCGTGGCGTTCGCGACGCTCACGCCGGGGGTGACGGGGTCGACGCGCTGCTTCAAGGAGGATCCGCGTGTCTCTGCGACGACGCGATACTCCGAACGAAAGTCGCGCTGGACGACGTCCGTCGGCACTTCGACACCGGCAATCGTGAACGTCTCTGGAATGGGATCGATGCGCAGTGCCTCGAGCACGTCGGGCTTCGCCTTCTCCGTCACCGAGAACTGGATGGAGAGCTCCTTCGTCGCCTTCCCTCCCACGGTCTTGTAGCCGATGCCGACGGAGGAGATGTTCGGGTCTTCGAGGAAGCCAGGACCGCGGGTGCGGACAAAGTCACGCAGTGCGGTGGTGAACGCGTCCGCCGCGGCAGCGCGTGATGCCGTGCCTGCCGACTTCTTGGCGACGGAGGACTTCGCGGCGGATTTCTTCACAGCTTTCTTCGCGGACGTCTTCGCAGCCTTCTTGCTTGGCACGGTATCACGCTCTCGTTCGAGTTGAAGCGCAAACGTATGTTTGGGTCCGCTTTGTTCGCAAGAGGCGACGGATTGCCGTGACCGCACCGATGCAGACGTGATGCTCGGAGACGGGGACGGGCCCGCGATTGTCTGGACTCCGGCACACGCGGCGGCGGTCGGAGACGCCTCTCGGACGTGTCGCGCGGGCGACGCCAGCCGGGCCAGTCGGGCGTTCACAACGCTGCGGTGCCGAGGCGGCCGCACGGGGCCCACGCGCGGCCGCCGAGGCGGCGCGCGGCGAGGGTCGCGTTTCGCGACGAGTCTCTGAGGGAAACCGCGGCGCGATGGGGTGGGCGTCGCGTCGCTCGGCGACGGATGCACCGCCGGGATGTCACGGTCGGTCGCCCGGAATGTGGGGCGAGACCGTGCGATCTCGTCGCCCCACGTTTTGCCCCAAGGTGCCTTTTCTCGGCCTGAGCGTGCGTCGGTATGTTGTTGTGCTACAAGACGATACGCCCCAGAAACACAAAAGACGCCGGACCTTTTGAGTCCCCTGCGTCTACCGATTCCGCCACCCGGGCCGGTGACGTAGACAAGTATAGTCAGGGCGGTGGCGTTGCGCTAAGTGACTGTGGCAAAACGGCATAGCGCGGTCTCGCCGAACTTAGAGTCCTTTCCCTCGGCGGATCGGCAGTCACGGTGCGATGGCGCAAGAACGCGCGATGCCGCGCAGTTCGGCGCCCTGCCCCCGCGTTTCAATCCGGGCGATCCGGCGTGGGTTGGCGCACGGCCACGAGTACGCGCGCCACGGACGCAGCGGTCGGGCGATTCAGATCCACGCACGGTCGCTGCCACCGACTCACCGAGCTCCGACCCACCGCACAGCGCACCGCCTTGCTTCCCCGCCACCGCGAACATGTTGCACGCAGTCCCGTAGACGTCTGCTTGCGCGCCGATGCGCGAGGCGAATTGCCCCGGACGCTCGCAGAGCAGGATGGCCGATTACAGAACTGCGGCTGTGCCCGGCGCAGCCGCCTGGGCCGTGACTGCCGATGGCGTGAGCAGCGTTGCGGCAACGACGAGCGCTGTGACTGTGCGGGTGACGAGGCGGGCGCTCTCGCCGAGGAGACGCCGGCGGTACGGGCAATCGGCGACGGACCGTTTCACGCTTCTCGCTACTGACCAGCAGACGTAGCGCGCGCCAGCGGCTGCGGCATGAACGCCGCCGCCGATTCCTCGACAAACTGCTCCAGAGAACGCGGTGCCCTGCCAAGCAGCCTTTCCAAATCAGGGCTCAAGTGCTCGGCCAATCTCAGGCGCGCCGTGGAGTACAGCGCGATCATCACCGCCACGAACCCGCGCGCGTATCCCCGATGGCGCATGACGCGGTAAAAACGCACCAGTCCTGGGCGTTTGTAGGTAATCAGCCGCCCCGTGGCGCGTGAGATCAAGGCAGCAACCTCTTCATACGCCAACGCCTCACCACCCGTCAGTTCGTAGGCACGGTTCGCCGACCGCGCGGGCGTGCTTTCAGTGAGCACCTTGGCGGCGGCGGACCCCACGTCACGCGCATCCACAAATGCGGTGCGCCCGCCGCCAGCCGGCACCAGAATTTCACTCAACTCACGAATCTCCGCCGCGTGCGTGGTAGACAAGTTCTGCATGAAAAAGGCAGCACGGAGAAAGGTGTAGCTGAAATCACCTTGCGACTGTGCAATTGCCTTCAGGTGCATCTCGATAGCGCGATGCGGCACCAGCGGGTTGTGTTCCGCCCCCTGCACGGACAGGAACACCACGCGCCGCACGCCTGACTGACAGGCCGCGTCAAGCGCGCGGGTGATCACACTCGCATCACCGATGGCTGGTGGGCGCATGAGGAAAAGTGCAGTTGTGCCAGCGAACGCACGAGCAAATGTGTCGGGCTTCTCGAAGTCGAATGGGGCGATCGTCAGCAGCGGCGAGCCATAGTTGAGTTCTGCGCGCGCCGTGTCAGGAGCAGTCGCGAGGGCGCGGACGGGTACACCGGCCTCGAGCAGCGCGCCAACGACCGCGCGTCCCACGTTGCCAGTGGCGCCGGTGACGAGAATTGGTGCTATTGCCAGGGAGCCTCCAAAGGGCGGAACGGGGCAGCAGTGCCAGACACTCCCCGAGCTCGCAAGCTTCCAAGCATGCCCCGACCATCCCGCGTGAGGGTGCGTTCTCGCTGATCTTCTTGCCGCGCGAGGAGCCAGGCGAGCGCGCGCACGCGTCGCATACGAACGGTGAGGCGACGTCCTTGATCGAACCGGAGATGGCGACCAACCTGAGCGTCGGCATCGCGCTGCAGCGTTTCGCAATGGCCGAGGATATGCTCTGTTGTCATCAGCAGAAGATTCACGATCATGTCACGACACGCATGGGGCCGGCAGCTTGGGGACCAGCGAACACACCAGTGATTGGTGGCGTGACCAAGGCGGGCCCACTCGCCAGCCAGCGCAGCACGCGCCGCCCGAGTCGAGGACGACACACAGCCGCACGAGTCGACGGCGACACACTGCCGCCGCTCACGGAAAAACCAACACGAAGTTCTGATACTTACGGGCAGCAGTCGCGACATCGACGAACGGTCAACACACACCCATTGGCATCGATTTGCAGAAACGTATGCCGCAGCGTGATGTCCCGAAGGTTACCTACCGCGCCAGGCTGCAAAACACTGGATCACCCGTTTCGCGCATTTAGCCTACTGTGCCGGCTCGCTCCGAAGCTCCTCGCCGTCAGCAAGCAGCCGGAACTCACCCTTCAACTCATCGATGCGGGCGTCAGGCAGCTCCTCCACACCCACCATGCTCGTCCGTGCCTCAGCCACTGCTCGCAGCAGCTCATTCAACTTCAGATGGATCGCACGAGAGTCCCTCATTTGCGTGTTCTGCAGCAAGAACACCATCAGAAATGTGATGATTGTCGTGCTGGTGTTGATGACGATCTGCCATGCTTCGGAAAAGTGAAACATCGGGCCTGCGGCTGCCCACGCGACCACCATTCCAAAAGCGATCAGAAAAGCAGGCGGTTTGCCGAGCGCGGTGGCAGTCTTCTCAGCGAAGCCTCTGAACCATCCGTCGCTGGTGTGATCGACCCCAGGTACGCTCATCCGGACTCTTCTCCTTGCAATATCTGCATGCGTAACGTGGGCTAACCCACCTCCACTCTGCTGCGCGCGTTCCCCAGTGCCACGACACAGTTCGATGCCGGTCTGTTGCGCACAGCAGTGACTCTTGTGCCTATCTCGCCGTGCCGGCAACTCGCCAGACGGTGTTTCCCACGTCATCTGCGACGAGCAGCCCGCCTCGACGGTCGATCGCAAGTCCTACGGGCCTGCCCATTGCCCGGTCGTGTGCGTTGACGAAACCGGTGAGCACATCGCGCGGCTCACCTTTGGGTTTCCCGTTGACAAAGGGCACGAAGACCACTCGGTAGCCGCTCCGTGGCTTTCGGTTCCATGAGCCATGCTGTCCAACAAACATCCCAGTACGAAACGCATCAGGCAGGGAGTTCGAAGCTGAGGCAACGAGGCCGATCGATGCGGTGTGCGCGCCGAGCGCGTAGTCCGGCACTCGCGCGATGGCGACGAGGTCTGGTCGAGAAGGCGATACTCGCTGATCAACGTGGCTTCCGAAGTAGCTGTAAGGCCACCCATAGAACGCGCCTCGAACGATCTGCGTAAGATAGTCCGGGACGAGATCGTTGCCTATCTCATCACGCTCGTTGACCGCAGCCCAGAGCGACCCGCTTTCGCCTTCGAATGCCAGCCCAGCGGCATTGCGCAGCCCCGTCGCGAACACCCGGTGCGCTGATGACTCGACATCGATCTCCCAGATGGCAGCCCGATCGCGTTCCTGATCCATGCCATTCTCGCCCGCATTGCTGTTCGATCCAATGCTGACGTACAGCTTGGTTCCGTCGGGTGAAGCAACGATCGTCTTCGTCCAGTGATGATTGATCGATCCGGCCGGCAAATCAAGGATCCGGGTTCCACTGTCACTGATTCCTTGATCACCGGTGCGATATCGATACCGCATAACGGCGTCCGTGTTCGCGACGTACAACGCGTCATTGATTACGGTCACACCAAATGGCGCATTCAGGCCGCGAAGAAAAACGGTTCGGAGCTCGGCCACGCCGTCCCCATCCGCGTCACGCAGCAAAGTAATCTGATTCGCGCTCGGAGCAGCACCACCAGCCTTCTTCTGAAAACGCTTAAAGAAGAATCCCTTGAGTCCCTTCGCGTCATCTGGCCGGTGCGGCGCGTTCGCCTCCACAACGAGCGCATCTCCGTTTGGCAAGACATACACGAAGCGTGGATGACTGAGGCCCGACGCGAAAGCGGTCACTTGCATGCCAGCTGCGGGAGTCGGCACGACGCCGACAGGCCAGCCAATTGCTTTGGCAACGACGGTGGTTGGAATCAGCGCGCGACTTGGCGGCGGCAGCGTCGGCGTCGGGCCGTAGCCAGCGGATTCCGGAAGCGTCGAGGCACGTTGACACGCCGTGGCAAGGAGTGCAATGCACAGAACCGTCGGCTTCATCGCAAGCGCCATAGCTCAGGTCCCCGCTCATTGCCAACTGGCGCGATCCGTTCTCCCGCACTTGCTACCACAAGCGCGCGCAGGGCGGCCGTCACCACCCGGTGCTCACTGCTTCCATGCCTCGTTGATCGTGGCCTCGACATCCGACAACACACTGACGTCCACCGCAAAAGCCTCTGAAGCGAGATACGCAACCGTTGCAGCAGGAATGATGCGCTGCAGCGCCATCATGGAATCGGCGTAGTCCGCCAGATGAGACTTGGCAACGTCTGCTACCTCGCCGTCATGAAAGGTGAGAGCGGTGGTGTGCAACATCACGTACCCGATGTAAGCCAGCGAGATCGCCGCGTAGTCGTCGCGCAGCAGTTTAGGCAGCTTTTCGGTCCGAACAAAGTCGACCGCAGCCGCGCCGAGCCCCAGAACCGAGGACACTGCCTGCTTCACGACCTTTGACACACCACCACCGTTCTGTTCGCGTCGTTGCGTGAGCGACTCGAGCGCGCGCGCATGCGACTCGCTTTTGGAATGAATCAGAATCAGAGAGCCCTTGACCTCGTTGTGTTCGTCAAGGTCCTCTATCTGCCCTGCCACGGCCGTCTGGATATGCCCTTCCAAAGCCAGCATGTCCGTCACATAACCATAGATTGCTTCGCGCGTATCGTCCTGCGTGATTTCAGACATATGAGTCCTCTCCAAAGATGTTAGCGGCGTGTTCTTGCTGGCGAGTCGATCGCCGGATTGCGATTTGGGGCATGTGAAGACATTCCTGACGAAGCCCAGCTTCGTACGACGCGTGTTTCTCAGAGCGACGGCGACTACACGCCACAGTTGCGACGACTGTGGCTTCCCTCGCTGCCGAGTACGACACCCACTCAACCTTGAAAACCCCGACAATGACTTGAGCCGCTCGGTCGAGCGGCTTCAGATCGACCTCTTGTATCCAAGTCTTCGCGCCCGATACGACTGCTGCGCGCCACTGCTCGCTTAGGTCGTCCATCGCAACGACAAAAAACGGCGCCAAGACACCGAGAGGTGTGCTGAGCGCCGTCAACGAGGAGACCATCCGTCTCACCGCTACGACTGACTGACGCCGCATTTCATAGCGGAGCTGCGACAATACTGCGCATACACCATGCCGTCAACTCATCTATGGGACGTCGTCCAAGACGACACTGCCATTCCTGATTTGCATACGACGTGTGAACTAGTGCGATTGGAGCGGGTCATGACGGTCAAGCTGCTCGACGGGCCAATGTCATCCATTGACGGTGAAGGTTCGCAACTGGGTAGAGCGCATTGCAGTTCGGAATCGTACGCGTTAAGACGGCGACGACTGCGGATCCGACAAGCGATACGGCGGAACATGCCTGCGACTTCGCTACTTACGCGGCACCGGCCCACGACTCCGTTCAGATTGTGATAGCGCCTCGGGCGACCAATGTCCAGTTCCGCTCGCCGATCGCGAAGGAGCGAGGCGGACAGATCAATTCGGAGGTGGGGGACAGATTTTCCTCCTTGGCCAGAACGGACACCTCGCTTCGTTCTGCGGTCACGGCGTAAGATGGACGCTGGCGGTTGCTCGCGCGCTCCTGCTCCGCCATTCCATTGTAGCCGAGCCCGGCGTGCGATCGCCGTTTCGGCAATGCGTACGAGCGGTACCTGGTCAGAGCGGGGAATAGGGCGTTCGTCGTGCGCGCAATCAGCGAAAAACGGAACAGCCGTTCGTTTGATGCTGAGCTCGTTGTTTGGCCCATGAGTGCTATCGGGATAGCTCAAGGTTGCGCCGTCGCTGATTGGGCGATGTATATTGCTCCCTGACACTGGTACACGGTCGGGCATGGCAGCAGAGTTTCTGCGACGTGCCGGCAAATACACCGGTTTGTCAGCGCACCTGCCGGATCTACCGACATCTGCCGTCGCAGTGTTGGCGCTCCCACGGCGAAGAATGTGCCGGACCCATACTCCTGATGTGATGTCTCGATCAGGACGTGTATGCTCTATCGCCAGCCTCGTACGCGATCAATGAGATAGGCGTTCTCCGTGTCACACCTGCGTTCAGGCCTTATTACGTCTCAAACAATCAAGGAGTTTACCATGAACTTTCTCATCTGGCTGATCATAGGCGGCATCATTGGGTGGCTTGCGAGCATCCTGATGAAGACGGATGGTCAGCAGGGCATAATTCTGAACGTCGTTGTGGGGATCATCGGCTCCATGATTGCCGGCTTCGTCATCTCGCCGATGGTTGGCATCAGCACAATCAATGAAGGGAACTTCGGTGCGCCCTCGCTGCTGGTCAGCTTCGGTGGCGCGGTGGTCCTCCTCGCGATTGTGAACCTGCTAAGACGCGGACGGAGCCGGTGAAGCCTTGCTGCCGCAGCATGCGTTGAACGAGGCGCGCGCGCGTCGGGTGGCACTTCACGGTAGGGCGTTTCCTGACAAGGTGCTCAAATGCCCTGCAACGCGACTACATGGCTGAGATGCGATCACTGTGTCGCAGGGAGCGAGGACAACTCAGGATCGGCCTCACCGTCAGCTATTGACACGACGCTGCAGACAGTTGTGTTGCGTACGAACGTTGCACCGGTGGAAGGGCATGTGTAGACCAAGTGTAGTACGCGTGCCTATTGAACGAGCGATCCCTGGCTCGTCAGATGATGGCGCGAGAGACCTTTGGGGGTCGCTCGCGCCGTTTTTTGCTCTTTCCGTTGTAGCCGGCACCCGTGTGTGGCTGCAACACCACCACCGAGGAAAGTCGCAGATGCATCGCTCTGAGAGAAACCAGATGATCACGGCAAGCGCGCCGCTGCTGCGCGTCGGCACAGTAACTTGCGCGGAGCCCTCCACTAAACAGTTGTGGATCGATGAGTCACTGGAGCAGTGCCTGCTGGACACGAAGCGCCATGTGAGTCAACTTGAAGAGATTGCCCTTCGTCTCTCGGCGCTCTCGTTGTCAACACCACGCGCATCCGCCGAATCCTCGTGAGGATCGCCCACTCGACATCAGGTCTTGAGCCTACAGAGATCCCCGTGGAGCGACCGACGCAGCCTATTCGTATCGAAGTCTCCGCACGTTCGGTACTGTTCGTGCTCGGCGTACTGGCCGTTGCAGTGCTCGTTATACGCCTGACACCTGTGTTGCTGGTCATTGTCGTCTCGCTGATGCTCGTCGGCTCGCTGAATCCTGTCGTCGAGGGCCTTGAAGCGCGAGGAATCAGGCGAGGACACGCCATCGGTCTCGTCTTTGCCTTTCTCTTGCTTTTCGTCCTGGGCACGGTGACACTGACGATTCCGGATCTCATATCCCAGGCCGCCGAGCTCATCGAGCGTGAGCCGGCGATGCGCGAGCGGTTGGCGCAGTATCTCGCGGAACGACGAATCACTTCGTCGCTGGCAGCGTCATTGCGACAGATCAACTACGAGACGCTGATCGGGTCGTCGGCGACTTTCGCCCTGGCGGCCTCCGTGCGACTGGCTGGAATCGTGGCGTATGGCGTCGGCTCGATATTTCTCGCGCTGTACGTCATGCTGGATCGTGACCGGTTGCGCGGTTCGCTTTTTGCGCTCGTGCCTCGCACGCACCACATCACGTTGTCCAGAATTTTGTTGAATCTCGAGAAGATCGTGGGCGGCTACATCCGTGGTCAGGTGATCACCTGTGCCGCGATGGCCATTTTCATGTTCGCGCTCCTCAGCGCTTTCGGTGTGAAGAGCGCGTTGGCTCTGGCCGTCTTTGCGGGAATTGCAGACGTACTGCCATACATCGGTGGACTTCTCGCGCTGATCCCGGCAGCTCTGGTCACGTTACCGCTTGGCCTACTGGCGACCGGCTCCGTGACGGCGGCAATTCTTGTCTATCAGGAGATCGAGAGTCGTCTGCTGGTTCCACTTGTTTACGGACGCGCGCTGCGATTGCCATCATCGGTGGTATTGGTTTCCCTACTGGCGGGCGGAACGCTTGGTGGCATTACCGGCGCCATGCTGGCGCTGCCCGTCGCGGCTGCGCTTCTGATGCTCATCGAGGAACTGCGTGTCGAGCTACCCGGCGAGATGCCGTCGGATGAAACGGTGCAGAAGTACTCTGACGACGGTGTGCGCAAGCAGGAGTATGTCGATCGTACCGCAGGGATGAATGCTGCCGAAGCTGCAGCTGTGGCTGTGGCAATCGTCCTGGAACACCGACAGAGCGAAGCGGAAGAGGCGATTGTGGGGCCAGCCGAAGCGACGCACGCGGTGACCGGATCGGAGGGTGAACGCGCAGCGTCGTCGCTCGCTCTGCCAGTCAAGTAGCGGCACGATGCCCGGCAGTCCGTCATCTACATAGCGCAAGGACGCCAGTCGCGCAGCGTCAGATGGCAACGCCGCGTCCAGTGGCTGAGCTGTTGCAGCCGTCCGCTTCCCGCGGACGTCATCCAGTGGCTCCGGACAGTTTGCCAACGATTTCTGCGGAAACTCTCTGACGGGCGAAAAGCGCCTCATGCCAAGGATCAGCAGGACCGGAACGGAGGTAGTCGATGACGCCAGGAACCGTCATGTCATCGCCCCGTGCGATGAACGCCAGGTCCTCCCACTCGATCGGCATCGATATTGGTGCGCCAGGCCGCGCCCGCATCGACCACGGTGCAACGGCAGTGGCTCCACGACTGTTTCGCATCCAGTCAATGAAGATGCGTCCGGTGCGTATACTCTTCGTCGACTTGACGACAAACGACTTCGGGTGGTCCGCAGCCATACGTTCAGCAATCAGTCGACAGAACTGCGACGCCTGGTCCCAGGTCAGGCGTCGCTCGATCGGAATGGCGATGTGCAATCCCTTGCCGCCACTCAGCTTCAGCCAGCCCCTGAGACCGATGAATTCCAGGAGTCGGCGAACCTCAAACGCCGCCTCTCCCACGGCGTTCCAGCTGACACCCGGACCCGGATCGAGATCAAGGATGAGCATGTCCGGCCGCTCGAGTGTTTTCAGCCGCGATCCCCAGGGGTGAATCTCGATCACATTCATCTGCACCAGCGCGAGCAGCTCAGCCGCGGTTGAGACGAACGCATAGTCCCCACGCTCTTCCACTGATTCGGTGACCGAACGTGTCGTGACTCGCTCGCCGCGCCTGAGAGACCAGTGCTTCTGAAAAAAGCAGGCGCCATGCGCACCGTCAGGACACCGCATCAGGGACAGGGGTCGCTCCGTGATGTGTGGAATGAGCAGCGGTGCGATGATGTCGTAGTACGCTGCAATGTCAGCCTTTGTCAGGCCGATCTCCGGATACACGACGCGCTCTCCGTGCGAAATCGATACGCCCTGCATTGCCTCTGTACGTTCACGTTGCACGCTGACTGGCACCCTGTCCTCCCGTACGCCAAGGAATGTTGCCTGCCTGAGCAATCCGTCATTCGTCCACTCGGCGAATCCGACACTGACGACCAGCGTTGGTTCCACCCACGTGACAGCGACGCCGCGGAGCTGCTCGGACGGTACGGCGACGGAAGGTGTGGAACTGGGCGACATTCGCCGTGCGAGACTCACCAGTTCAGCGGCGGTCATCCCGCTGCCAACGCGACCCGCATATCGCAGACCCGTGCCGTGCTCTCGTGTTGCGAGCAGCAGTGCACCGAGTGCCTCGCGAGCACCGCTTGGCGCCGTGAAGCCTATGACAACGAACTCATCGCTATGTGAGACCTTCGTTTTCACCCAGTCGTTCGATCGGCCAGACGGATACGCCCCATCGCGGCGTTTGCTGATCACCCCTTCGCCGTTCTTCCGTTGCGCGTGCGCGAGGAGACCGGCCGGCGCGCCATGCAGTTCGGGTGTTAGTCGTATACGCTTGCTGACACCGGGTGCTCGAAGGAGCTTGTGAAGTGAGTCGCGACGCACTGTCAGTGCCAGCGAGCGCAAGTCCAGCCGATCGTATGCGAGCAGGTCGAACACCCAGTAGATCGCACGGTCCGTCTTGCCATCGCGCACCGCGGTCTGCAGCGTCTGAAAAGGCGAGCGATCCTCGCGCACAGGCATCACAATCTCTCCATCGAGTACGAGATGCCTTGTGCCAGCGAGTCGTTTCACCGCCACGCAGATTTCAGGAAATCGATCGCTCCAGTCCAGTCCGGACCGCGTCAACGCTGACACCAATCCGTCTTCGACGTGACACTGCAGTCTGTACCCGTCGAGTTTCGGCTCATGCAACCAACCGGGGCCGACGGGCACGGCGTCCACGCGCGTTGCAAGGGCTGGTGGCATCAGCTGGGCGGCACGTTTCAGTGGCACGGTGCATTCCGCCGGCGGTCGTGACTCCATCGCGGACAATCGTGACTCACCTGTACCATCTCTCCGACTACTGTGGCGTTGTCAGTCGCGAAACAACGCACACACTGGCTGTCCCTGGCGATGGGGGAAGCATGGTATGCCTTCAACTCGGGACAGGCTTCGGTCTTCTGCGTTCTGCTGGATGAATATGGCTCAGCGTCTGGCCGTAGACACAACTCCTTGTTTGCGACCGGCAATCTGATTGTGCACGCCGAGCTGAATCCGTTCACTGCTGCCAGCGGATACTCTCCTAAGGGCGCGAGGATCAGCGTAACGTGGCGACACCTCACCTGTCGCGCAGTGCGACTTCCTTGATCAGCAGATGTCGCTCACGTCGCACCGAACGAGGCGGCGAAACTTCACGGTCGCTGCGTAATGCCATCGATAAGATCACGCGACGCGGCTCCGTGACTTCTTTGCCGCGCTCTTCTTCGCAACCTTCTTGCCTCGCGGCATGTCCCGGGTAGCAGTCGACGGCGGTGCCTTGCGTCTGGGTGGCGAATTCTTCCGCGCCGACGGCCTGGTGCCCGCCGACAGGCTGCGCTGCAAGGCGGCGACAAGATCGAGGACCTTGGTCTGGCCCGGCCCGTTCTCGCGCGGCGAAGGCGAAGCCTTCCCGGATCCCTTCTTCGAGCGCTGCCTGATAAGCGTCATCAAGTCGTCGCGATACGTGTCGACGTAGGACTCCGGCTCCCACTCCATCAGCATCGACGCTACCAGCTGTTCTGCCATCGTCACTTCCTTGGACGCGCCGGAGCCCGTCAGCGCCGGGACAGTGCGCACGCCCGCGTCATCCGGCGACTTCAGGTCCGCACTGTAGCGCAGCAGCTGCACCACCAGCGCGCTCTCGTGCGGGTAGACTGCCGCCATGTGTTGCCTCGTGTGAATCACGACCCGCGCCAGAGCCAGCTGCTCCGATTTCCTCAGCACCTCGCGGAGCAGCGCATAAGCACGTTCACTGCCTTTCAGCGGCGAGACATAGTAGGGCTTGGCGAAGAAGGCTCTCGGAATGTCTGCGTCGGCGGTGAAGCCGACTATGTCGATGGATTGTGTCGCCTTCGGATTCGCGTTCTTCAGATCCGCGTCGGAAAGCACGACGTACTGTGACTCCGAGACGGCGAAACCGCGAACGATGTCCTCCGCCGCGACTGGCGCTCCGGTGGTTTTGTTGATCTTCTGATATCCGATCCGCGCATTGTCGCGCCGATCCAGAAGATCCAGATCAAGCTCGTCCGTCTTTTCGGCCGACAGCAGCTCGACGCTGATGTTCACCAGACCGAAGCCAAGCGTGCCCTTCCAGATTGCGCGTGCCATGATCCCTCGGGAATGAATCGGATATGATGCTGCGCCTGCCCTGACGCGCCCCTAAACTGAACGCCTGCGCAATGAAACTCTGCCTGAGTCCACACCGTCGTGCAGGTCGAGCGTTGCGGGGCCACATCTCGGGTTTCAAACCTGCGAAGCGGTCCCCCACTCAAAGGCGAAGTGTGCCTTCAAGCGAATCGTCGAGTGTCTGGCCCGTCGCAACGCCGATGAGCATCTTGATGCCAGCCACGGCGGCGCCGTGCTTCGTGTCCCAGTAGTAACCTTCGGACGGGCTGAATTTGATGGCCGTGATACGCGGGTCGTCCTTGCCTTCGGTAAACCACACTTTCGCCAGCGGCTCCCGTAGCTCATCGATCACGGCTCGGTCGGTGGTGACGCTCGCAGCGCCGCGAAGGTGCAGGAAGTCGGAATGCGGCGCACCCTGAAAGTAGAGTTCGACTGATGAATCACGTTCGAGCTCGGCGTTGTTGTCACTGTCGTTCGCGCTCAAAAACCAGATACTCCCGCTGTCGTCGACTTTCTGTACGCTCATCGGACGTGTGCCGTTTGACGGACCCTCACCTGGCTGTGTGCAGAAGAAGCACGACTTTGCTGCCTCAACGAGCTCGCGAATTCGTTCAATGGCTGCACGATCGCTCAGATCCGCGCGGGTGTCTTCTCGCTGATTCTTGTTGATTGAATCCATGATGTGTGCGGTGTTGTTGTTGGGTTGCACTCGAAACTTGCAGTAGATCGTGCTAAGACTTCAACTGGCGGCAGGGACCCTGTTCCAAAAGTCGGCACTTGAGCTCGGCAATCCACTCCCAACGAGCAACTCGAAAACGTCGAACGCGTGTGCGGTCCGGACTGCCTGTGCCGGATCCAGCTCAGGCGAAGTGGCCACCACCGGCTGTCGCAGGACCGCCTTCATGCATCCGGCGAGCGCCGCGAGACTGATCGTGAGCAAGGTGATCCTGAAGACCCTCGCCGAAGGCTTTCCAACAATTCTTCAGCGCTTTGAGCACGACCGCTCCTCCGCGCCTTCGCCAGATGCGCTGAACGATGCTGGTTTCACACTCACTGTCGACTCGTCAGGGGACGTGCAGAGAACGACCTTACGGTAAGGTGCCATCTTCCGGATGATCGGTGACGGAGCGGACTGCGGTAGGCTGTATCGTGATCGCTCCCAGTGAGTGCAGAGCCTGTTGTCGCGCCAAGCTGAGAAGCCAACCGACTGGCGAGCCAGGAAAGTCTGGATATGTGTCGGCCTGAAGCCAAGCCTGCCAGAAGACGTCCTCAACGATACACTCAGCTGCGCGCTCATCTCGCAAGAGTCGCACAGCAAACACAAAGACGTGGTCGCTCCATTTGTCAAAGAGTACGCCAAATGCCTGCACGTCGCCGTATCCCATTTGGGCAACGAGCTCGGAATCTCCATGCTGCGTGCCCTGTCGCGACTGAATCGACCTCCAGTTTGACTCGTCTGCGTCGTGCCCGACTGCGAGAGGGGTTCTCAACGGAACACCTTGGCTCGACCTTCGTGACAGGCTCATATCGGCATTGTCGGGTTCGCAGCGCAGCGCATAAAGCGGAGAAGAGGGCAAATACGAAAAAGCGCGCGGAGTGCCATGGGCACTGCCACACGCCTTCGGCTTGCGAATCAGACGTTCGCACGGATAGCGAGTTTGAACACACTGCCGCGGTACCCCGCGATCAGTTTCGACGTTCTTTGCCGACGGTTTGCAAATCTCGTACCGCTCCGGCCAAAAGGCCGCCGCCAGCGCGCTCCAGACCGGCGCCGTCGGACCACTATTTCGTTGACGAACTCGATCTCGGCATTGGAATCGGCGATGTACATGAGTTGCGGCATGGCATCGGGTAACGCGCGAAACCCCGACTCGCCGGCCAGCGCACGGAAGTCGATCGCGCGCGCTGAGCCCACAGTGAGTACGATGCCCGTCAGTTCTGTGACGGTACCACGACGATCTCGTGATACCCGGCGCGTTGTCTGGGTGGAGCGCACTCATCGCATAGACGTTTGCGCTGGAGCGCCTGGCGTCGTGCGGCCGCGGGCAGATGAGAGTGCGATCCGATGCGTTGATACGTCCACCGTGAAGTGGTACAGCACATCCGCTCCGACGATAGCCCCGATCTACGCGTTCATAGCGCCAATCAGCGCGTTGGATTCCTGAATGATGAGACCGCTCGCCGTTCCTGGTCTCCGCGGTGTTTGACGAGACTCATGTCGACGCGCGAGGGCACAGCAACGCGTTGCGTGCACTACGGGTCGCTTGACGCTGCTCCGGCCGCGTCATAGTATCTTTCTTCTGACGATGTGGCAGGAAAGCACGGGACAGTCGGTGTGGGGGAACGTAGGGTTCCTTGCATGCGGCGCGGCAGGCACCAGCAAGGTGTCCGCAGCGCCGCTTTTTCTTTTGCATATCTCGACACTCCGTCGCTCTTACGAGTCGGGTGTTGCGTTGCATACCATATAGAACGAGGTAACACATGATCAAGAAGGTTCGCCAGACCGGCACCCGCGAGACAGATCACCGCACGCCGCCACTCGGCGTGGCAGACACCGGCGTGGCAGAAGGACGGCGGACTCGCGCGGTTGCACGCTCCACAGTCAACGGCGACGAGCGGCACGATGCCAACGCGCATCGCACGAAGGCAAATGCGGCAAATCAGTTTGGTGCGGACGGCGAAGACCAGTATGGCGGCGGCGCACGCGCGCCGCGCAAAGCCAGGACAGGCAAGGCGACATCATGAATCAGTCTTCGCGATCAATCACTCTGCCACGGCTCCGTGTCAAGAACGGCGTTCGCGCACTTCTCTTGTACGCTGCCGCGGTCGTCGCCTGTACGGCCTGCGGTGGCACGAAGTTGGAAGGCGGTAGGGATTCGTCGGGTGTGGTCGCTGGCGAGTCGAAGGGCGCAGAGCGCACGCGTCCGGACAGTGCCGGGGCACGATCCGCGTCCACGGTGATGGCGCCGGCAAACAGTGAGCAGGCGGCCGTGCTCTCCGAGCTGGGAACACTGGGCGGGAAGCCGATCGAGTCGTTGACGGCGGTGGAGGCGCGCAAGCAACCACTGCCAACTGACGCAGTACGTTCCTTGCTGCGCCGTCGAGAGGAGCCGACGAAGCCCGAGGCTGTCGGCGCTGTGACGAATCAGGTGATCCGCAGCAGTAACGGGAGCATTCCGATTCGAATCTACAAGCCTAGCACTGGCAACAAGCATCCGGTGATCGTCTACTATCATGGCGGTGGCTTTGTGATCGCGACGATTGATACCTACGATGCATCGGCGCGTGCACTGAGCAATGCGGCACAGGCGATCGTCGTGTCAGTGGAATATCGAAAGGCGCCAGAAGCCAAGTTCCCCGCGGCGCATGACGATGCGCTGACCGCGTATAAATGGGTTGTCGACAACGCAGCATCGCTGGGAGGCAATGCTGATCGCATCGCACTGGCGGGTGAAAGCGCCGGCGGCAACCTTGCGATCGCAACCGCCATCGCAGCGCGAGACGGCGGTCTGCGCGCGCCGGTCGCCATTCTCGCGGTCTATCCGGTCGCCAGCAACGACACGACGTCAGTGAGTTACACACAGTACGCGATGGCCAAGCCGCTCAATCGGGCCATGATGTCCTGGTTCTTCACACAGTATCTGCGGACGCCAGCCGACGCGCAGGACACGCGCCTCAATCTTGTCGCCGCCAACCTGAAGGGCCTTCCGCCGACAACCATCATCACGGCGCAGATCGACCCGCTGCGCTCGGACGGTGACGCATTGGCCGAGAAATTGCGCGCGGCTGGCGTGACCGTGGAGGCACGAAACTACGATGGTGTTGCGCACGAATTCTTCGGGCAGGGTGCAGTCGTCGAAATTGCACGCGATGCGGTGAAGTTCGCCGGCGAGGCACTGCGAAAGTCTCTGGGCGGCTGACGACGGGGTCGCACGGAAGTTTTTGACCTGAAGGGTTGGCTCGAGGTTGCGCCTGATGTTGGTCTGATTTTTGCACCTTCACAGGTTCAAGGTAAGATCATGCCGGCCCGGCGCAGGCTACCTGTGGACATTTCGTGTCGATTCGTGGGAGACCTCGATCCTTCGTAGGCGACGCTCGAAACACCGTTGGCGGTGTGTTGAGCGTCGTTCTTGCATTCTCGTCACTCAGGAGTTCAGGCATGGCGAATCCACTCGTGCGACGCTCAGTTCCGACGTCGGATACTCCGATGTCGTATGACGTCGGGGATTTGATGCCAGTAAACCAGAAGCGGGAATCGTCCGTGAGATCACGTCGACTACTCACGAGCGAGGCGGATACTACGTTCGAGTATTACGCGTTCTGCCGCGGACACACCATCGTCAGTCGTATCAACTACTCGCAACTCGAGCGTGTTCGTAAGCGTCGGCAGGACAAGGAGAGTGGTGTGACATGAACGCGCTGAGCCCTGATGGCGTTCACGGCGCGATTGGCAAACGTACCGCGTCGCGACGCGGCGGCGGCCCTCTGCTTCTCTTCGACGAGCAATGCAGCATCTGCCGCCGCTTGGCGTTGTTGCTGAAGCAGCGTGACTGCGTTGGTACGCTGCGCATCGCACCGTTGCAAAGTGTCTTTGGTGAAACGATTCGACGATCCCACGCGCAGTTTGCGAAGCGTGACAGCGCACTGTGGGTGTATCCAGACGGCCGTGTCGTCGGCTTCTCCGACGCGATTCTGGCGTCACTCGAACATCTGGGCGGCGTGTGGCGCTCGGTTGCACAATGGATTCGACTCCTGCCCGAGCAGTCGCGAAATGCCGCGTACGGTGTGTTTGCAAGGAATCGTTCGCGGTTCCGATCGTTCGGGCCCTCGCGCGTTGATTCGCTAGCGGCGGCGCGGCAGGAGCTTCTGACACGATGGGAGACGATGCTGAGCAATCGCGAGAATCAATAATGGCTTCATCGCGGATGCCCGACACCGTTTCGAAACAGGATCGGGCGAAGCAGGCGCGGAAGCGAAGCACCTCATCAACGCTGGCCGTGGTATTCGTACTCTTCGCTACGCTTGCTGGTGTGGTGGCTCGTGAGAGTCAAAGTGCACGAATCGTCTGGCTCGCACAAACTTCGATGATGGTGCTTCTGTTGTTGGCGTTGGTGGCGCTGACTGGCGCGATCACGCGCGGGAAGAATCGGTCGTGACCTGATCGAAGCGCGGCACCCATGCTCGAGACATTCAGAGAAAGCAATGCCCGGTCAGGTGCGTGTGACCGAGCTGCAACTGTGCAACGACGCCGTACGTGAAGCGCGTTGTGCGCCCGAACATACGGGAACTCCGTCGTATCGACGTCACCTAACTATGCTGTACTCGTGAGTCGTCCGACCTCCTGCCATCCAGCGGCGGAACCGCGCACCAATTCGCCATGCGACGGTTGTCGACGCGGGTGGTCTGTGCGAACGAGTTTACGCTGCGCCAACCCAACTTTGCGCGTCACTGTGACGATGCGGAATCCCCTGCCACACCTGCCTGGCGCAGCGCAACCATTTGCAGAACGCCGTTCACTTTGCCGGGTTCGACCGGTTTCGTGAAATGAAAATCGAAGCCGGCTTCCGTCGCCTTCACCCGGTCGGCCTCAGCACCCCACCCTGTCAGAGCGGCCAGGGTCACCTGGCCCGACGGATCCTCCTCCCGGATGCGCCTCGCCGTTTCGTAACCGTTCATGCCAGGCATGCCGATATCAAGCAGAACCAGCGCAGGCTTGAACTCGCGCACCAACGCCAGCGCTGAGAGGCCCGAGTCAGCCACCCTCATCTCGTGGCCATACATCGTCAACAACTCGGCGAGGCTTGCGGCGGCATCGACGTTGTCACCCACCACCAGGACACATAGCTTCGCGGCCGCTATCACCTCGTCCGGCGGCGCCAAATTGCGATCTCCCGCTTCGGCGTCGGCCAGCGTTGGCGGCCGCACGGTGAAGGTACTCCCCGCTCCGAGTCCCGCACTTTCCGCGCTGACTGGCCCGCCATGCAGGTCCACCAGCCGCCTGACGAGCGCCAGCCCGATGCCCAGCCCGCCCTGCGCCTGATCCAGCGTATGGTCGATCTG
>JANNVN010000119.1:0-16555 GCA_031414435.1 Gemmatimonadaceae bacterium | reverse complement strand
GGGGGGATTTCCGGATTGAAGAGAACGATGTCGAACACGGCGCGGATGTTGAGGGGCGAGCGCGAACAATTGTCGATCGAGAATCAGGTCAGCCAGCTCCACCCCAGCGCAACGACACAGGCCACGATCAGCGCAATGCTCGCCCATCCCGCCGCGCGTGACCATGGTCCCGAGCGGGCACCACCGACAACGGTCGCATCGTTGGCCAGCACCTGCAGCGCGATCACATGCAACGGCAACAGCACCGCGTTCACCACCTGGCTCGAATAGATCAGCGGAATCAGCGGCAACCCGGGCAATGACACAATGCTTACCGCCGCAATCGTCAGGCCGACGAACGCGGCGTAGAACCACTGAAAATGGTGCGAATCCAGATCCAGTGACGCCGGCTCCCCAGCCCCCTCCGCAATCGAATACGCCGTGGCAATCGGCACGATGGCGGCCGCCAGCAGCGAGGCCCCCAGCAGTCCCGCGCCGAAAAGCACCGTGGCGAACCGGCCCGCAAGCGGTTGCAGCGCTTTCGCTGCGTCACCTGCATCAGCAATGTGAACTCCCGCCTTGTGCAGCGTCGCCGCGCACGCGACCGCAATTGCAAGACCGATGATGCCGGTCAGCACCGAGCCGATGATCACATCGATCCGCGCATAGCGAAGCGACGTGATCGAGATCTTCTTGTCGACCGCGTACGACTGAATGAACGCCAGCCCCCACGGCGCCAGCGTCGTCCCGAGCGCGGCGGCAATTGCGACCCAGCCCGGTCCGCTCGTCGGCAACTCCGGCACGATCGAGTGTCGCACCACCGCGCCCCAGTCCGGTTGCGCCAGTAAGCCGTCCACGATGTACAGTGCCAGACTCGACGAAATCACGAGCAGTACACGCTCCACTCGATGGAACGATCCGAGCACGACAACCAGCGAGATCAGCAGGCCGGCCACCGGCGTACTGATCCACGATGGAATGCCGATCAGCCCACCGGCCGCTGAGATGCCGGCATACTCCGCGCAGATCGTCCCGAAGTTGGCGAGTAATAGGCAGCCGACTGCGAAATAACCGGCGCCCCGCCCCCATCGCGACCGAATCACACCGACGAATCCTTGCCCGGTCGCGGCACCGATCCGCACCGCCATCAGGTGAAACTGCACCAACAGCACGGTGGAGAGCGGGATGATCCAGAGCAGCGAGTACCCAAAGTCCGCGCCGAGCACCGAGTAGGTCGTGATGCCCGCGGGATCATCGTCCGAGAGGCCCGCCAGCAAGCCCGGGCCCAGCACGGCCAGAAAGGCGACCAGTGCCCCGCGTCCTGACGCGCGAAACTGAGCGAAGCGCATCCCGATGCCGCGCTGGTGATGCGCCACGGCATGCGGTGGCGCGCCGGCCTGTTGTCGTCGGTGTCTGGCGGCGCGCTGGGCCTTGCGGTGTACGGAGGTCACGCGAGGATCATAACCTGCCGTCGCGTAGGCGGGTTTCCGGCACGATCAGCTCGCTCGTGCGGATGACGCGTTGCCTCGCTCTGCAGCCATGAGCGCGCCGACGTCGCGCGGCAGGTGGCGCCACCGGCTGCCGCCGAGGGTCAGACCAACGGTTTCAGCTTCCCCAGAATCGTCGGAAAGAACTCCGTCACCGTCGGATGTACCGGCAGGAAGTCGCGCAGCACTTCATACGGCGCATCCGCCGCCATCATCGCGGCGATCACCTGCACGATCTCGTCGGCATTGATGCCCAGTATCGTCACGCCGGCAAACCGGTGTGTGTCCGCGTCGACCAGCACCTTGATCACACCGATCGTCTCCCCTTCCTCTTTCGCACGGGAAACCTTCGACATCTCCCGCTGCGACGTCAGGAACCGTCGCCCATGTTTCGCGGCGGCGCGCGCGTCATCCTCCTGCATGCCGATCCGGCCCAGCGGCGGATCGGTGAACATCGCATACGTCGTGATGCGACCATCCGCCGTGCGACTGCCGCCGGTGTGATTGGCGAGGACGATGTCGTGATCCTGCCACGAGGTGTGTGTGAACGCCCCACGTCGATTCACATCACCCAGCGCCCAGATCCCCGGGACGGACGTCTGCAACGCGCCATCGACCGGGATATATCCCTGCGCATCCAGCGCCACGCCGACGGTCTCGAGTCCAAGCCCAGCGGTGTTCGGAACGCGGCCAGTTGCCACCAGCACGTCGCTGCCCGTGATCACGGTCGCACCGCCGCCAAGAACGACAGTCAGAGCACCCTGCGGGTCGCGCGACACCGAGTCGATCACGGCCCCCGTGATGATCCGGATCCCTTCCGCCTCGAGCATTGCCGTCAGGCGCGCCGAGATATCCGCGGTCTCCCGACTCGCGATCGCTCGCGACGCCTCGATGACCGTCACCTCACTGCCGATCCGACGAAAGATCTGTGCGAACTCGAGGCCGATGTAGCTGCCGCCGATCACCACGAGGTGCTGCGGCGCCTCGCGCAGCGACATGATCGACTCGTTCGTGAGCGGGCTTGCCTCCGCCAGCCCCGGAATCGGTGGCAGGAAGGGGCGGGTGCCGACGTTGAGGTATACGCGCGACGCATGAAACGTCTGTTCGCCGGCGCGTACCACGAACCGGTCGCCATGCCGGCCGGCGAGCGCAGCACGGCTTCGCACCAGCTGCAGGCGTGGCGTTCCGCCCAGCCAGCTCTCCAACCCTGTGCGCGACGATGACACGATCGTCTCCACCCGTGCCATCGCGGCCGCGACATCCACCTCCACCGGCCCGACCCGGACGCCGAAATCAGCCGCCCGACGCGCCATGTGTGCCACCCGCGCCGTCTTGCGAAGCGTCTTGGTTGGCGTGCAGCCGACGTTCACACAGCTGCCGCCAACCAGTCCGCTCTCGAACACCACGACCGTCTCACCGCGCGACGCGAGCGTCGTGACCAACGGTGGCATCGCCTGCCCGGTGCCGATCGCCGCCACATCGACTTCGATCGGCGTTGGCGTCACGACGTAACCTGCACGCCCTTCCAGAATGCCACCCGATCCGCCACCGCTTCGGCTCCCTTCATCGGCGTCGGGTAGTACCAGACGGCATCGCGATTCTCCATGCCGTTCACGCTGAGCGTATAGTAGCTCGCGGTTCCTTTCCATCCACAGGTGCTGTGCAGGGCGCTTGGCGCCACGAATTCGTGCTTCAGCGAAGCGGCTGGAAAGTAGTGATTGCCTTCCACCACCACCGTGTCGTCACTCTCTGCAACCACAACTCCATTCCACGTCGCCTTCATTGCTGCTCCATTGCGTGTAAAGGTGTCTGCCGTGATGCATCAGCGCAGGCGCGCTGAGTTCCTGCCCGACCGCTTCCGGCTCTCGCAAGCCGACGATCAGGACGCAGGTCTGCCGGTAGCTACGCCGCCACCGGTTCCATCCAGACCTCCCAGAACCGCTCCTGCGGATCGGTGAACAGCTGCACGATACGCCACCCTCCCGCAGCCGTCACCGCCGTCAGCCGCGGCAGGTCATACTTGCAGCTGACCTCCGTGCGGATCGTCTCGCCGGCAGCGAAGTCGAATGACTCACCGAGCACCTCCACGGCCTGCTGTACCGTCGATTCGAGATGCATCTCGATCCGACTCTCGGCGTCATTGAAGAACGCGCGATGCCGGAAGGTCGACAGGTCGAAGGTCCCGCCAAACTCGCGATTCAGGTGCGTCAGCATGTTCAGGTTGAACGCTGCCGTCACCCCCGCCGCATCGTTGTAGGCCGCGTGCAGCGTTGCAGCATCCTTGCGGCGATCCACGCCAAGCACCATGCCGCCGGCGGGGCCCACCACCTCGCGCACGCCGCGCAGGAACGCACTCGCATCCTCGAAGGTCAGATTCCCGATGGTCGAGCCGGGGAAGAACGCCACCCGCCGCGCATCATCGGCAAGCGGCGGCAATTCGACGCCATCCGAGTAGTCCGCCCACACCGGTATCACCTGCAGGCCCGGAAACTCCCGGGCCCGCGCGGCCGCAACATCCATCAGCTGCTCGCGCGCTACGTCGATCGGTATGTATGCCACAGGGTCGTGCATTGCGGCCAGCAGTGGACGGACTTTCGTCGCGGCACCGCTGCCAAGTTCGATCAAGACCGTCCGCGGTCCCATCAAGGCGGCCAGATCCGCGGCGTGCGTGTCGAGAATCGCTGTGTCGGTGCGCGTCAGGTAGTACTCGGGCAGATCGCTGATCTGCTCGAACAGCGATGCGCCATGTGCATCGTAGAACAACGATGCGGGCAGTGTCTTTTGCGATGCACGCAGCCCGTCAAGTATTGTGGTTTGTACCGCTTCGGCCAGCGACTCGACCACATTGGACGGCGGAAAAAACGACGTGGTCATCGGAGATCACCGGCAAGGCGAATGCTGGTGAACTGCCACCGGGCATCGCTGGGAAAGAAATTGCGGTAGGTGTGCCGCGCGTGACTGGCCGGCGTGGCGCACGAAGCGCCCCGCAGAACCCACTGATCGCTCATGAACTTGCCGTTGTATTCACCCAGGGCACCCTCGGCAGGCTGATAGCCCGGGTACGCCAGATATGCGCTCTGCGTCCATTGCCATGCGTCGCCGAAGAACTGCTGTGGCCCGGTGCGGTCGTCAGCGCCCGGATGGAAGCGCTGCGCGTCGACGTATCGACCCGTCAGTGCTTGGTCCCGCGCCGCCACTTCCCACTCCGGTTCGGTCGGCAGTCGCATCCCCGCCCAGCGTGCAAACGCGTCGGCCTCGTAGTGACTGACGTGCGTGACCGGTGCGTTCGGATCGAGCGGATGTTGCCCTGCCAGGGTGAACTCATGCCACGCATGGTGCTGCTGCTCCCAGTAGAGCGGCGCCTTCCACTGCTGCGTCTGCACGGTCGCCCACCCCGCGCTGAGCCACAGTTCCGGCCGACGGTAGCCGCCGTCAATAATGAATTATGTTTACTCGGCGTTCGTAACCAGACGGTGCGCGAGCCGGCTGGCGGTAACGTACGTCCGGTGGCGCGGTGCTTCGTTGTCGAAGTGAAATCCGGCACCCGCATGGCCGATCTCACATACCCCTTCGGTCAGTACCTGCCAGCCCTGCGGCACCTGCGGCGCGGCTGGTACGGCACTGGCGAGATACGCTGGCCGCATCGGGTTAGTGAAGAACACGTGCTTGATATCGGTCACCAGCAGCTCCTGATGCTGCTGCTCGTGATGCAAGCCGATCTCGATCAGCGTCCACGCCGGATGCGCGATGTCGTCGTGAATCTCGTGCAGCAACCTTTGCATCGCATCGTCCACCCAGGCGCGATAGGCATACACGTCGGCCACCGTCGGTCGCGTCACCAGCCCGCGTTGCGCACGACAGTGCCGTTCACCCGCCTGTACGTAGTACGAGTTGAACAGGAAGGCATACTTCGGGCTGAGCGGCTGATACGAGGCCAGATGCGGCGCCAGCACGAACGTCTCGAAGAACCAGCTGGTGTGCGCCAGATGCCATTTCGTCGGGCTGACGTCAGCCATGCTGCTCACGACATAGTCCTCGGTCACGAGCGGCTGGCAGAGTGCCTCGGTCGCGGCGCGCACCACGCGATACCGTGCCGCGAGCGACGCGGGTCCGGTGGCGGCCTCACCACCGGCTGTCTGGCGCGCACTGGGATCGAGCGTGGTTTCGGTCAGCAATGTTGCCGAAGCCATGGGTATCTCCACTGGTGATGTCGTATTGGAGCAGGTGTGTCGCCAGAGATCGTCGGACACCTGGCCTGCCTTCGTCGGAGGCCGCACACGCGCAACTGTCTTAATCCGCGCGGACCTGAATAAGTTCTCCAGCGTGACCGCTGCAGCTACCCCCACATCGGCCCTGATCGCCGCGCCTCCCGGCCTTTCGGCCAGTGGCGTGACCCACCGGTACGGCAGCGTGGTCGCATTGTCGTCGGTGTCGGTGCAGATCGCTCCGGGTGCGCTGCTGGCGCTGGTGGGCGAAAGCGGCTCCGGAAAGACGACGCTGCTTCGCTGCTTCAACCGAATGGTCAGCCCCGATAGCGGGACCATTGCGCTCGACGGCCTCGACGTCCGAAATGTCGATCCTGTCGCTCTGCGCCGCCGAGTCGGCTACGTACCGCAAACCGGTGGGCTCCTGCCCCATTGGAGCGTCCTGCGCAATGTTGCGCTCGTTCCGCACCTGACCCAGCTGCCAGATCCTGACGCGGCGGCGCGAACCGCGCTCGAGCGTTGCGGCTTGCCTCCGGCGCAGTTTGGTGCGCGATTCCCGCACGAACTCTCCGGCGGTCAGCGGCAACGCGTCGCAATTGCCCGCGCGCTGGCGGCCTCGCAGAAGTTGCTGCTCCTCGACGAATCCTTCGGCGCGCTCGACGCCATCTCGCGGCACGAGCTGCTCGAATCGTTCACGGCACTGCGCGCATCGGTCGGATTCACGGCGATTCTCGTCACGCATGATCTCGCCGAAGCGGCACGACTGGCCGACACCATCGCCGTCATGCGCGCCGGACGGATCGAGCAATGTGCGCCACTCGCGACGTTGCTCGGGGCACCGGCCAGCCCATACGTGGAACAGCTCCTCACGCGGGCGCTCTCGTCGGCCCGCGCGCTGACGGCGTCATGACGCACATCGCGCTCTGTACAATGGCAAACCACGCGCGAGACGCCGCTGTGGTTCGTCGCCGACGTTGGATGCCACTGCTCGTCGTACCATTCGCCGCACTGTCCGCCATCGGCACGACACCAGTCAAAGTCACGTCTCAAGAGCGTGAGGTGGCGCAGCTGTCGCCAGGCACCACGGCGGCGCAGACGACCGACACACTGCGTCGCCCCATCATCGTCGCATCGAAGCCCTTCGGCGAGTCGTATCTTCTCGCCGAGATGTTCGCGCAACTGCTCGAACGCTCAGGCCGGACCGTACAGCGCCGGCCGGGACTCGGCGCCACCGAAGTGGCGTTCAGCGCCATCCGTACGGGTGCGATCGACGTCTATCCCGAGTACGTCGGCACCGGATTGATCGCCATTCTCGGTGATTCCGTCTCCCCGGAAATGCGCGATGATCCCCGCGTCGCCTTTGCCCACGTCGCGACGCGCAGTCTGTCGCGTTTTGGTGTGCACTGGCTTGCCCCACTCGGCTTCCAGAACGGCTACGCCATCGCCATTCGCCGTGAAACCGCTGCGGAGTTCAAGCTTCGCACGCTCAGCGATCTTGCCGCGTCATCCGCTCGTCTCACCGCCGGTTTCACCTCCGACTTCATCGGGCGCTCCGATGGATGGCCTGGCCTCCGCGGCGCCTATGGCATCACACTGAAGGACATCCGCCCGCTGGCGCCCGCCGTAAAGTACGAAGCGATCGCCACCCGCGCCGTCGACATCATCGATGGCTATTCCACCGATGGCCTGCTGGCGAAGTACGATCTCGTGACGCTCACGGATGATCGCCACTTCTTTCCGCCGTACGAAGCCGCCGCCCTCGTGTCGGCACGACTGATGTCAGATGATCCGGCCGCCGCGGCCGCACTTTCGTCGCTCAGCGGTCGGCTCTCCGAAGTGCGCATGCGCGCCTGGAATCGTGCCATCGAAGTCGATCGCCGACCTATCCCCGACGTGGCACGCGAGGCACTGAGCGCCGTCGGTCTCGGCGACAGCAGCACGGTCGCCGATGCCGCCGCCGACGGGCAAACGGCGACCAGCAGCTTCTGGCGATTCATGTTCGACCGACGCGGTGAAACACTGCGACTCGTGGGCGAACACCTGCGACTGGTGTTGCTGGCCCTGCTCGCGGCAATTGCCGTCGCGGTGCCACTCGGCCTCTGGCTCGCCAACCGCGCGACCCTGTCTGCAGTGGTGATGCAGGGACTCGGGGTGGTGCAGACCATCCCGGGTCTCGCGCTTCTCGCGTTCATGATCCCCGTGCTCGGCATCGGCGCGGTGCCCGCGTTCGTGGCGCTGTTCGTCTACGCGTTGCTGCCGATCGCGCGTGCCACGATCGCCGGCCTGCGCATCGCCGACCCCGACGCCGCCGCCGCCGTGCAGGCCATGGGCGCCACACCGCGCCAGGCACTGCTCTGGGTGCGACTGCCGCTCGCAGCACCGATCGTCCTGTCCGGCATCCGGACGGCAGCCGTCCTCACGATCGGCACGGCCACGCTGGCGGCCTTCATCGGCGGCGGTGGACTTGGTGAGCCGATCGTGACTGGCCTCGGCCTCGCAGACATGCGACTGGTGCTCTCTGGCGCCATTCCCGCCGCATTGCTCGCGGTGACGGTGGATGCGCTGCTGGCGTTGGCCGAACGCTTGCTGGCGCCGGCGCACACGCGCCTGAGGCGAACGGAGGGTTCGGCGCGCTGAAATCGCGCCGAATGCGTGTGCCCCCCAACTACGCCGGCGTGTCCTGCGAATATCTGAGCGTGCACCGAATCGATGACGCATGTATGAACCAGCGTCGCTATGATCGAAGCGTGCGTCGCATGATCGGCGCATGGCACCCCGATTCACCCGCAGCGCGGAGGGATACCCGTGGCGACTCCTGCACGCAGGCGGCGCTGGACGGTCAGCGAAGTGCTCGCCATTCCGTGGGATGGCCAGCGCCGGGAAGTGCTCGGTGGAGAGCTGTTCGTGACTCCCACCCCTGTCTTGGTGCACCAGCGTGCCGTGCAGCTGCTCGCCCATCTCCTGTCGCCGTACGCGACACGCATCGGTGGGGAGCTGTTCAACACACCGGGCGACATCGTCCTGACCCCGGAGACACTCGTGCAGCCGGACGTCTTCGTGGCGCCGCGGGATCCCGCCGTCCCGCTGCGTCAGTGGTCACAAATCACGGAGCTTCTGCTGGTGGTCGAGGTCAGCTCGCCAAGCACCGCCAGGCGCGACCGCACCTTCAAGCGCGACTACTACCAGTCCCGGCGCATTCCCGAGTACTGGATCGTGGAGAACACCGCCCGACGCATCGAACGGTGGCGGCCCGACAGTAGCCGTGCCGACCTGTTGCGGGCGGAGATCGTCTGGCACGCCGCGGGTGCTGACGCGCCACTGACGGTCGATCTGGTCGCCTTCTTCCGCGAGGTCTGGGACGAGTAGCCGCAGTGCCACCAGGGCTCCTGCACCTGACGTCCGCCACGACCGTTCGCCGCGGGGGTGCACCCTCGTACATTCTGGCCCATGCGCCCATCGCCCACCCCCCGCTTGAGGCTGGCCATCGCGCTGGCCCTCGGCGGCGCCATCCTCGGTGCCGCCCCGCTCGCACTCCCGGCTCAGGCGCCCGCGCCCAGCCGCTCCTACGCGCAGCTCGAGCGCCTCTTCGCCGACTGGCGCACCTTCGAGGAGCCGCCGCGGGTCAATGGCATTCCCGACTACGCGCCCACCACCAACGCCCGCCGTCTGGCGGGGCTGAAGCGGCTCCAGGCCCGGCTCGCGTCCATCGACACCACCGGCTGGCGCATCCCCGAACAGGTGGACCTGCACATCGTGCGCGCCGAGATGAACGGCATGCAGTACAACCTCACCGTGCTCACCCCGTGGTCGCGTGATCCGGCGTACTACGCCAGCATCAAGACCGAGGAGAGCGACACGCCCGCCGAAGAAGGCCCGACCATCCACGGCGCCATCCGACTCTGGAAGTATCCCGTCTGGCCACGCACCCGGCAGCAGACGTCGCAGTCGCTGAGCGCTGAACAGTCGGCCGATCTCACCGCGAAGCTGAGTGCCATCCCGGCACTCCTCAGCCAAGCGCGCGTGAATCTGGCGCGCGGCAACGCCAAGGATCTCTGGGTCGGCGCGGTGAAGACCTTCGAGGAGCAGCACGAGACGCTGCTGGAACTGAAGAAGCTTGGCATCGCCTCCCGCAGTGACGCGGCGCTGCTCGCCTCCATCGATGCATCAGCCGGCGCCACGGCCCAGTTCACCGACTGGCTCAAGGTCGAGGCGCCGAAGAAGACCGGCCCCTCCGGCATCGGCAAGGCCAACTACACCTGGTTCCTGAAGAACGTCCTCCTCGTGCCGCTCACGTGGGATGAGGAAGTCACCATCACGCGCCGCGAGCTGGCCCGCTCACACGCCTCCCTCCGCCTCGAGGAGCAGCGCAACAAGGACCTGCCGCCGATGCCGGTGATGGAGTCGCGCGACGCCTACATGGACTACCAGAACGCCGCCATCACGCGCTACACGACGTTCGTGCGTGAACGCGGCATGGTGACCTGGCAGCAGTGGATGGACAACGCGCTCCGCGAGCGAATCCACCCGTTCACCGCGCCGGACGCCCGCAACTTCTTCGCGCAAACCTACCATCGTGATCCCATTCCGCTCTGGACGCATCTATGGCACTGGTGGGACAACGGCCGTTTCCGCGAACATCCGCATCCGAGCGCCATCCGTCGCACCCCGCTGCTCTACAACGTCTGGATGAGCCGTGCCGAGGGCATGGCCACGTCTATGGAGGAGTGGATGATGCAGGCCGGGTTGTACGATGTGTCACCGCGGTCGCGTGAGATCGTCTGGGCGATGTTGGCCAACCGCGCCGCGCGTGGGTTGGGCAATCTGTACGCCCATTCGAATGAACTGACGATGGCGCAGGCGGCTGACTTCCATGTGAACTGGACGCCGCGCGGCTGGATGCGTCGCGATCCGTTGCTCGGCTTCGAGCAGCACTTGTATCTGCGGCAGCCGGGCTACGGCGCCAGTTACGTCACCGGCGGCCGCCTGATGGAAGAGACGATGGCCGAACGCGCACGGCAGCTTGGCGACCAGTTCTCCATGAAGCGGTTCTTCGATGAAGTGAACGGGGCGGGCATGATTCCTGTATCGCTCGTCTACTGGGAGCTCACCGGCGACGATCGCATGGTGCGCGAACTCAAGGACGGCGTCGGGCCGCGACCGTTCATCATCCGCTGATCACCCCGTGGGCCGGACGACTCCCGTGATCTCCATTCCTTCAAGCCACACGCCGTGATCATCTCCTGGATCGACTGGGTCATCGCTGCGGCGACGATCCTCGTCTGTTTCCTGCCCGCGCTCTTCCTCGCCAGGCGTTCCGCGTCCAGCACTTCGGAGTTCTTCGCGTCAGGCCGCAACGTGCCGTGGTGGCTGGCCGGCCTGTCGATGGTCGCGACGACGTTCTCCTCCGACACGCCGAACTGGGTCACGGAGCAGGTGCGTCGCTACGGCGTGGCGGGCAACTGGCAGTGGTGGGCCTTCGTGCTCACCGGCCTCGCGACGGTGTTCTTCTTCGCGCGGCTCTGGCGTCGCTCAGGCGTGATGACGGATCTCGAATTCTACGAGCACCGTTACTCCGGCACCTCCGCCTCGGTGGTGCGCGGATTCCGTGCAGTGTACCTCGGCCTCTTTTTCAACTGCTTCATCATGGGCACGGTCACGCTGGCCGCCTGCAAGATCGCCAACATCCTGTTCGGGATGCCGGCGTGGCAGACGATCCTGATCACCGGCCTGCTGAACGTGGCGTTCGCCGCGCATTCTGGATTGTGGGGTGTGCTGGTGATCGACATGATCCAGTTCTTCATCAAGATGACGGCGGTGTTCGCTGCTGCCTGGTTCTCGCTGGTCGAAGTCGGCCGCCGCCTCGGCAACGACGCCAGCGGCTGGCTCGGGCTCAAGCTGCTCGTCGGCAAGCTGGCCACGCTGCAGGTGGTGCAGGGCGCCGGCAACGCGCAGCCGGTGATGTCGACATCCGACGGAAGCGGTCAGCCGATCCTCGACATGCTGCCGAACTTCGGCATGTCGGAGCTGGCGCTGATGATCTTCATCCTGCCGATCGGCATCAGCTGGTGGGCCAACTGGTATCCGGGCGCAGAGCCTGGCGGTGGGTCGTACATCGCCCAGCGGATGCTGGCCTCCAAGTCGGAGAAGGACGCCCTTGGCGGCACGCTGTTCTTCAACGTCGCGCACTACGTGTTGCGCCCGTGGCCGTGGATCATCACCGCGCTCTGCTCGATCATTGTCTACCCTGACCTGGCGTCGATCCAGTCGGCGTTCCCGAATGCCGACGCGAGCCTCATCGGCCACGACTCGGCGTTCCCGGCAATGCTCAAGTTCCTGCCGGTGGGCTTCGTCGGCCTGATGATCGGCGGGCTGCTCGCCGCAAACTCGTCCACGATCCTGACGCACCTGAACTGGGGGGCGTCGTACCTCATTCACGACTTCTATCGCCGGTTCGTCCGTAAGGATGCTAGCGAGACGCACTACGTGAATGCCGGCCGGGTGACCACAGTCCTGATCTACATCTTCGCCGCGCTGCTCAGCCTCGGCATGACGTCGGCGCAGCAGGCATTCCAGGTGCTGCTGTCGATCGGCGCCGGTACCGGCCTGCTCTACATCGCGCGCTGGTTCTGGTGGCGCGTCTCGGCGTGGTGTGAGATCGTGGCGATGGGCGCGTCACTGATCACGGCTGTCGCAGTGCCGAAGCTGATGCCTGGCGCCGGCTTCGCGACCGTGACACTGGTGCAGGTGGGCATCACCACGGTGGCCTGGCTGATCACGGCATTCGTCGGACCGACCACCGATCGCGCGACGCTGATCAGCTTCGTGCAGAAGGTGAAGCCCGCCGGTCCAGGCTGGACCGCGATCCGCGCGGCAGCCGGTGTCTCCGACGCCGAGGTCGCCACCGAGAATCGCATCGGCGCCGCGTTCGTCGGGTGGATTTCTGGCTGTGTGGTGATCTGGAGTTCCCTGTTCGCGATCGGCAACTTCCTCTACGCGCCAGGCGATCCATCACGCCTCACCTCCGCCTGGGTGCTTGCAGGCGTCTGCCTGATCAGCAGCCTGATACTGCTGCGCGTGACCAGGCAGCTGTGGGCCGACAGTACCGCGAGTCAGGCGCGGGAGGCGGCGCGCGTGGGGTGATGGGTCGACATGCTGTGGTGAACGCGATGTGAACCAATGTGAAGCAGCGTGAATGACTGCTGGGTAGATGTTGCGGCGACGTGAATCAGGGAGCCACCCGAGTGCTGCGGGTGGCTCCCTGTTCGTGTGTTCTCCTGTGCGTGTTTGCGGCGGGTGCGCGAAAAAGATGACGCATGCGCTCTTCCCGATCGCTATCGTCCAGCGGTCGGTGCCATCATCGGCACATGCCTGTTTGCCACACCATTCTCGCGGAGCGTACAGTATGCGCATACAAGTGCACACGCGAAAGTTTACTGCGGACGAACTCGCTGACTTCCCCGACGACGGGAATCGGTACGAGGTCATCGACGGCGAGTTGTTCGTGACGCCGGGGCCGCTGATCGTGCACCAGCGAGTGCAAATGCAGCTGATTCGTCAGCTGGATGCGTACACCCAGTCATGTGGACTGGAATTGCTGATTGCACCGACCGCGGTCCGGTCGTCGCCCATCACCGAAGTCCAACCTGATCTGCTGGTGTTCTCGGGCGCGATGGATGACGTGGAGAACTCGCGCCAGGTCAGAATGTCATCGCTCTGGCTGGCCGTCGAGATTCTGTCGCCGTTGACGCTACGCCTCGATCGTGTGCGAAAGCGGAAAACGTATCTGGAAGGGGGTGTTCGCGAATACTGGATTGTCGACGGCAAGGCGCGGACTGTGGAAGTCTGGTGCCTCGGCCAGACGGGCGCACGTGTGGAACACGGTGAGCTGGCGTGGCAACCTCTCAAAGAACATCCGGCGCGGACCATCGATCTGGTCGCACTCTTTCGGGGTGTTCACCGCGACGGGTGAGCCTGACCGAGTGCGACGTGCGCCCGCCGGGGAACGAAGCTTGCCAGTATCGCGCGCCGCCGTCGACATCTGCGCGTCGCCGTCACTGCGCCGTGGCCCCTTCCGGGATGGTCGCACCCCACATCACTCCGGCCGCGTCACCGCCGCCTCCGGGTCGCGCTCGACCACGATCGTGAACTCCTTGGCCAGCGCCACGACGCTGGCCACTGCGGCCCAGAACGGCAGCAGGACCACCCCGGCCAGCCCGGCGCTCAGCGGCATGTCGAGCAGGGTGCGGCCGGTCGAGTTGCGCACGATGATGCGCCGCACGTTGCCTTCGCGGATCAGTTTCTTGAGCGTCGCCTTGAGCTTGTCGCCGGCGACCTTGATCTCTTCCATGGGGGCCTCGGGGAATCCGGGTCGCGTGAGACTGCCATTGCCTGAAGCGGTGAGCGAGCACCATCACGGGCAGCGAGTCGCCCCGTGCGACTGCGTCCCGCGTCGAACCGCTCAGCGCAACTACGGAGACTGGCGAGGATAAGTGTCGGACGGCCCGGCGGCCACGCCTGCCCCCACGCCGGGCCACACTCAGCGTGGCCGGTGGGCCGGCGAATTGCGCCGCGAGGACATCGAACTCCACCGCGCGCACACCGGATTGCGCTGCGCGCACTCGTAGTTGCGTGAGAATGATGATGCTTGCATGCAGGCCGCTTGGTCGCTGCGACGCGTCGAGCGCATGCGCTGCACATGTCCGCTTGCACGCTCAGATCTGCCGAGCGTAAATTTGGGTATGGCTACACCGCACCTCGTCCACACTGCTGACGATCTCGCGTCGATGCCCGAGGACGGGAATCGCTACGAGGTCATCGACGGCGAGCTGTTCGTGACGCCGGCGCCAAGTCGGCTGCATCAGCGCATGCAGACGGAGCTGCTGGTCCGGCTGTATACCTACGTGCCGCCGCTGCGCTTTGAAATTTTCGCTGCGCCGACCTCCGTTCGGGCGTCTCCGTTGACGGAGGTGCAGCCCGATCTGCTCGTGCTCCCGTACGAGTACCCAGGTCGCAACGACGCGCGGTGGGAGCGGATGTCGGAGCTCTTGCTCACGGTTGAAATTCTCTCGCCCTCGAGCCTGCGCGTCGATCGAGAGAAAAAGCGCAGACTGTATATGGCTGGCGGCGTCCGCGAATACTGGATCGTCGATCTCGACACGCGCTCGGTCGAGGTGTGGGTTACTGGCGCAGCGACAGCGCGTGTGGAACGGCACGCGCTGGTGTGGCGGCCCGTGCCGGACCATGACGCGTTGCGACTCGATCTGGTGGCGCTGTTCGACTTCGTGCTTGATCGACCGTGACCGTGCCTCGCGCCACGAGGCTCGTCACCGCCGCCCCGACCGGCAACTGAACCACCGCCGCGAGGCCGGCGGTCATGGGTCATCCCGTCGTGATTGTCCGGCGACCGCGGAAGAACCGAACAGTTACCGCGACGTGACAGTTTCGTGAAAAACGCCCTCGATATTGTCGCGTCTGCCGTCGCCGCGTGCGACTCCAGAGCCGGCTTCGTGCCAGTCCCCGTATTGCTCACTCTCGCTGGAGCTCACCGTGAAGCGCGTCTTCGCCGCCGTTCTCTCCGCCGTCGCCCTTGCTGCCTGTTCGGACAGCTCGCCGGTTGGCCCCGCCACTTCGTCCGAATCGGACGCGAGCCTGACCGTCAGCCGCGACCGCCGGACGGCCTATGTGATCAACGCCAACGATGCCGGCTTCGGATCGCTCCGCGCCGCCGTTGAACTTGCAAACGGCACCCCTGGCATCAGCGGCATCGAATTCCGTGGGCGCCTGTCCCCGATCGCGCTGCAGAGCACCGTCGAATTCACTGGCACCCAGGCCTTCTCGATCGACGGCAATCGCGCCAGCATCGATGCCGCAGCCACGGGCGACGATGCCTTGCGCTTCACCGGCGGCGGGAACCTCCGCGTCAGCAGCCTGACCATCCGCAACGCTGCCCAGGAAGGCATCGATGTCGAAGTGCCGGCGGCCGCGACGGGCACGGTCAACGTGACACTGCTCAACGTCAGTATCGAAGACAACAAGGGCCACGGCGTGCTGGTGAACGATCAGGTCGATCAGTCGGCGCCCGATGGCGTGCAACCGCCTTCCGCCGGCTCCGACGCGTCGGTCGCAGTGACCGTGATCGGCTCCCAGTTCCAGCGCAACGGCTATAGCGTCTCCGATCGCGATGGCCTGCGTGTGAACGAAGGCGGTCTCGGCGACCTGACGTTCAACATGACGCTCAGCACGTCGGCGAACAACGCCGCTGATGGTGTTGAACTCGACGAGCGCGGCATTGGCGACGTGAAGTTCAACGTGGTCGGTTCGACCTTTCGCGAGAACGGCAACTTCGACCCCGAGGATCTCGACGACGGTTTCGACATCGACGAGTACAACGACGGCAGCATCATCGGCAAGGTCACCCTCAGCTCGGCCATCGACAACTTCGAGGAAGGGTTCGACTTCAACGAGAACAACACGGGCGACTTCCGCGTCGACATGAGCTTCGTCGAAGCCAGCGGCAACGGTGAAGAAGGCATCGACTTTGAGGAAGATGACGATGACGCCACGTTTGGTTCCACCGGCGGTGGCGACCTTGTCACGACGCTGACCGCGATCAAGGCGAATCGCAACGGGGTGAACCTCGACGGCGATGCCGGCGTCAAGATCCGTGAGAAGTTGCTCGGCAACCTCGACGTGAAGATCAACGGCGTCGAAGCGTTGGACAATGTCTTTGGCAGCGGTATCCAGGTCCGCGAAGACGGCACCGGCAACCTGGTGTCCGCGATCACAAAGGCGACGACCACCGGTAACGCCGGTCATGGCATCGACCACGACGAGAACAGCAGCGGCGATCTGACGGCGTCGGTGTCGTCGTCGACGTCATCGAAC
>JANNVN010000118.1:0-4854 GCA_031414435.1 Gemmatimonadaceae bacterium | reverse complement strand
GCCGTCAATGCGGAGCGATATCTGCTCACGTTTGTTGGCGCGGGGCACAATGCGGGCGCCCCCATTCCGCCGCCGATCGAGAGCTACGCGTATTCCGATGTGCTCAAGTCCTATCCGTTTACACACTACGCCGATCCCATCTGGGATACGCGTCGGATGAACAACATTCTCGCACACTTTGTGACGGCCCACCTTGATGCGCAACTCAAGGGCGACTCCACGATGCTCGCCTATTTGCAGGTGACGGCCAACGGCAAGGATGGCGTGTATGCCATGGACCGCCAAGGAAAACCGCTTGGCACGCACACCTATTGGAAAGGCTTCAAGCGCGGGACGGCGGCAGGCTTGACCATGGAGCGGGAGCCAGGCCGCCGGCCCTGACGACACTGCGCAGCACTCGTGTTGCAATCGGTACGCGGATCCGTTGAGCGTTCCCGAGGAGCGCGTAAGCTGGAGGCGCATCGAACGACGTTGATGCCCGCGGAACGACAGTGGGTCCATGGGGTAGTTGTCGGCCCCTCGGATGCTTGAGCAGTGCGGGGCTCCGCGCGCTGATCAGTGCCCCGCATTGCGATGGTCTTGACAGGCGCGGACGTTCGGTGTCAGTGTAGCCATATGACAACAATCATTCCTGCGGGTACGATGTCGTTTTCGGCGGGCATCAGGGCCCGCGTGCGCGTGATCCCGTCGGTGCTGATGCTGATGTCTCTGCTGGCGGTGCCGGCATCTGCGCAACGCAGCGTGCACGTCGGCCTCGAAGGCGGCGCCGCGCTGACGAACTTCACCGGTGGCGCCGTCACCGAGAACGAGTGGCGGACGAGTCCGTGGATCGGCCTCTCCGTCGTCACGGAGCGATCGGGCGCCGTGGGCCTGCAATCCGGGGTGCAGCTCGTGTCGAAGGGACCCGCGTTCAACCTCCCCGGCGGAGGAATCACCTCCGTGCGACTGCGCTTCGTCGAAGTGCCCATTCTGTTGCGCCTCGGCCCGGCGCGGCCTGCATCGCGCGTGCGGCCGGTGCTGCTGGTGGGCGGCGCCGTGGGCGTGCGCGTCGGGTGTTCGGTTACGGGACGGTCAAACGCCGGCGGTGTCTCGCTGGACTGCGACAGCGCGTTCTTTGGTTCACAGGTTGACGTGCAGCGGTTCGATGCCGGCCTGTCGATTGGTGGCGAGGTCGGCATTCCATACCGAAAGCGCCTGGTCATCGCACCGATGGTGCGCTACACGCGCGGCCTGATCAACATCGCCTCTGACGGCACGGACGACTACAGCAGCAAGAACGCCGCTTTCCAGATCGGCCTCGGCATCCGCTCGCGCTGAGTGGACTGTGGCCCCGGAGCCGCCGACGGGGCGGCGGCGGATCGCGGCTGTGACGCGAGCGAATTGCCCGACACTGCGCTGCCGCAGCAGCGCAGTGTATTCGTGAAGTCATACGGCAGCTCGGCACCGTGTGGCTGATGCGGAGCGCGTGACCGACGGCGGTGTCGGACGGTACTCGTGGGTAACAACTTCGATTCACGAGGAGCACGCATCCATGCGCAAGACCATTGCGACACTGCTCGCCGTCGCCCTGATCGGCTGCGACGACGTCACCACCGGAATTAACCCGTCGGTGCTCGAGCTTCCGGTCCCTGAGCAGACCTTCGGCACCCCAGCTGTCACCTCGCGACGCCTTGCGCCACTGGACACAGCGCAACTCGTCGTACCCGCCAAGGCGCGCGCGGGGGCGGCGTTCGAGTTCGTCATTCCCGTCGCGAGCGGCGGTTGCCTCGGTTCTGGGCATGTGGGTGACAGTGCACTAATTGCAGCCGAATGGTGATTGTGGTGACAGTCTCCCCGCTGGCGAGATGCCATGCCGCGGGTAGAGTACGGGTGTCGGCAGGATGATGCCGCCCGGATTCCGAGCCGCTGCTCATCCGCGATTCGCTTCGCAGTTGCCCATTCGTTCGTGCTGAGTGTCACCGATACAATCGAAGCAGTGCAATGAGTGCACTGTCGCCGGAAGGCGCCGGTGCGGCGCGCGCAGGCACTCACCCGGGGCGGTTCAGGCGGGCTCCTTGTGCAAATTGAGTCCGACGAGGATTGTTGGAGGCGCAGAAGACGACTGAGCGACTGCGACCGTCGGCTCTCACCCACGCCACGAAAGAGGATTCCTCATGAACAAGGTGACCCCCTTCCTGATGTTCAACGATCAGCTCGATGCGGCAGTGAAGTTCTATGCCGCGACGTTCCCGGACTCCGAGATCAGGAGCGTTGCCCGTGATGGTACGGACGGTCCGGTCACTTCCGCTGAGTTTGTGGTGGGCGGTCAGCTCTTCATGGGATACAACGGTGGTTCGCATTTTTCGTTCTCCGAGGGCCTGTCGCTTTACGTCGACTGCGAAGATCAGGCTGAAGTCGACGAGTACTGGGACAAGCTCCTCACGGCCGGTGCGACGCCGACCGCGTGCGGCTGGATCAAAGATCCTTTCGGCCTTTCGTGGCAGATCGTCCCGCGGCGATTCATGGAGCTCATTCGCGACAAGGATCCCCTGAAGGTGAAGGCCGTCATGGACGCGATGATGACAATGGTGAAGCTCGATGTCGCGGCGCTCGAGCGAGCCTACAACGAGTCGTAAGTCAGGAGCGTGAGCGGCAGTGGCGCTGGCTACGCTGCCCAGCTTGCATCGAGGCCGCCGCTGACACCGTGTTGGGGGGATATCGTTCGCCGCGCATTCGCGGGAGCATGTTCGTGGATCGTCGCTCACATCAGTTTCCGAGCAGCGCGTGTGCCGCTGCATCGTTCCCCTTGCATAGCTGGAGAAATACGGTGCCGCGCGGATCCTCACACCCGGGTGCAGCAATCCTGGCACTCGCCATCCTCGCCAGCGCGCCGAGGGATGGTATGGCGCAATCCGGTTGGCAACCGGCTCCGGGTCACACGCAGATCCCACTCTGGCCAGGCCGTCCACCGAACGCGAGTTCGGGTGTTGGCGCCGAAGCGCTGCACTTCGCGGTCGATAGCGGCACCAGGATCAGGAAGTTGATTGGCGGTGAGCCCTACTCGTATGTCGAAAACGTGACGCGGCCGACGCTCACCGTCTATTCTCCGACGGGACACAACACAGGCGCTGCGGTCATTGTCCACCCAGGTGGAGGCTTCAACGTTCTCGCCATGGACCTTGAAGGGACGGAAGTGTGCGAGTGGCTGATCTCGAACGGCGTCGCGTGCGCGCTCCTGAAGTACCGCGTTCCCTGTCAGCATGTAGGCGCATTTCGCGAGTGCCCGCAGGCACACCAGGACGCGCAGCGAGCCATGAGCATCCTGCGCTCACGCGCGCGCGAGTGGAAAATCGTTCCGCACAAGATCGGGGTGATGGGTTTTTCTGCCGGCGCACACATGGCGATCATGAGCAGCACGCACTTCGAGCGCCGCTACGCCGCGGTCGACGGCGCAGACAGCGTGAGCTCACGACCGGATTTCGCGTTGGTCCTCTATCCAGGACGCATGGCATACCGGCAGAAGAACTTCGAACCGAATCCCGCAATCCGGGTCACCGAGAGGACGCCGCCAACCTTTCTCGTTCACGCATATGACGACGATATGAACCCCGTCGAGAACTCACTGCTTTACGCCACTGCGCTGCGCAAGGCGGGCGTCCCTTCCGAGATCCACGTGTACTCCAAGGGGGGACATGCCTTTGGCGTCCGTCGCACGGGGTTGCCTGCATCAGGGTGGCCACAGCTCGCGGCAGAGTGGCTGAAGACCATCGGTGTGATTGAGCGGTAGCGTGCGGAGTCGTGCGGCCTCCTCCCGCAGTCGGTGGTGCAGTCCGCGACAAGCGACGCGAGTCGCCTGCTTGCGACCTGTCCCCGTTTCTGGGGGATCAGCGGCGGCAGAAGTACGGCAAGCTCGCCCGGGAGACGTGCTGCCAGACCACGGGTGGATATGCTGCCCGTCACCGTCGGGCGGCGTCCTTGGCGACGACGCAGGCCCGCGTGGCGCGGGAGAGACGTCCAATGTATGTCTATTGCGACGTCGCACGTTCGCTGCTACGAACGCGGCAAGGCCGCCGTCATCCCTTCGCCCTCCGGGAGAGCCCCATGCACCACCGCCTGCTCCTGCTTCCCCTCGCGACCCTGACGTTCGTCACGAGCGGGGCGGCGCAGCTGATGTCCAACCCGGCGCAGTGGTACGTCAACAACTCGATTTATTCGTCGCGCGTCTTCAACAGTACGGTCGGGACATCCACGGCCAGCCGCACTGCTGGCGTTCGGTAGAGCGACAAGCGCGCGGCCGCCGCACCCGTCGAGCGCGACCTGACACGGTTCACCGAGCGACCGAACTCGTCCCTGCCAGCCTTGCTCGCCGCCAACAGCACCGGGATCAGCGCTTCGCGCGACGACGCCGAGCGCCGATTCGCGTCGTACATCGCACTTTACAAGAAGACCGCGCAGCAGGATGGGTTCCCGCACGGACGTAGCTGGGCTCCTACGCGTGTGACGATTGCAGCAGGTGCGCCAGTTGCGTGTCGCGACAGAGGGGTCGCGGCAGCAGCGTGCTGTGCCGTGGACACCGCGCAATTTCATCGTGGCGCACGATTCTTGCCCTGTGCAGAACTGCGATCTCGTCCGTTGAGACGCACGAGGCCGCGCTGTGTGCGATGCATCGCGGTCGATCCGAACGCATCCGATTCCAGGGAGACTTCAATGAGTCGTACACATATGCTCGCCTTCTCCGGCTTGCTTGCCGTTGCAGCGGCCTGTAGCAATACCGCAAAGGGCGTCGAGAAGGATGCGGAGAAGGCCGGTGATCAGGCGGCTGCCGCAACCGACAGGGCTGCGGATGCGACCGCCAGCGCGGCGCAGGACGCAAAG
>JANNVN010000117.1:0-3771 GCA_031414435.1 Gemmatimonadaceae bacterium | reverse complement strand
TGCACGGGTGCAAAATTGAGGTGCGGCGCCGGGGATTGCGCCGTGGGCGCCTGCAACGGGCGACGGGGATCGTTCGTGATCGTGTACGCCCCTTCCGCAAGACGACGATTCAGTTCCTCGATCTCCTTCGCAGTCGTCTCGCGCAACGTGGTCACCTCGCCAAGGTAGCGCTGTGCCGTGGCCGAGAGGCTGCCGAACTCCGCCGGCAGCAGATCTGCATTGGCGACACGCATCACCATCATGCCGGCCAGCTGCGCCAGTGCCTTGCCGTACACGAACGACGTATCGCTGAATCGCGTGTACCACGCAAACGAATCGTAGATCGAGTGGTAGATACCACCATCATCCTCGCCACCGAACCCGATGTTGAGCGTTGGCACACCAGCGTGTTGCAGGAACGGCGTGAAATCGGACCCCGACCCGAGCGCATCGATGCGGAGCTCGCGCGCCGAGCGCGCGTCAGCGTTCCCGTTCATGACCTCGGACATGCGCTGCCGCTGCAGCACGGTCACATTCGTTTCCGGGTCGTTCACTTCGCCCGCAACCTCGGTCACGAATCGCTCCATGGCATGCGACCCAGCCGCGCCGAGCACACCGCGGCCGTTGCCATCGGTGTTCAGGTAGAACACACCCTTGGCGCGCATGTCGGTCATGTGTTCTTCCACCCATTCGGTGGAACCGAGGAGGGACGGTTCTTCACCATCCCACGCCGCATAGACGATGGTCCGCTTCGGCCGCCACCCCTGCTTCACCAGCTCCCCCATCGCGCGCGCCTCTTCCAGCTCGGCCACCATGCCGGAAATCGGATCTTCGGCACCGTTCACCCAGCCGTCGTGGTGATTGCCGCGCATCACCCATTCATCGGGAAACGTCGAGCCCTTGAGTGTCGCGATCACGTTGTAGAGCGGCGTCTGCTTCCAGTCGAACTCGAGCTTCAGATGGACGCGGGCTGAGCCTGGGCCGAGGCGATACGTGATCGGCAAGCCGCCGCGCCATGATGGTGGCGCCACCGGACCGGTGAGCGCTTCGAGCAGCGGTTGTGCATCCGCGTACGAAATCGGCAACACCGGGATCTTCATGATCGTGACGGCGTCCTTGCGATCGAGACGCTTCGCGCCGGGCGTCGCTCCAACGCCGGGCGTCAACGGATCGCCAGGATACGTCGGCATGTCGAGCACGCTGCCGCGCTGCACGCCGTCCTTCGGGCGATACGGCCCGTTGGGATACGTCTCACCGGCGGCGTAGCCATCATCGCGCGGATCGGAATAGATCAACGCACCGACCGCGCCATGTTCATACGCCACCTTCGGCTTGATGCCGCGCCAGGAACCGCCGTACCGTGCGATCACGATCGCACCCTTCACGGAGATTCCACGGCGCTCGAGCTGTTCATAGTCAGCCGGAACGCCGTAGTTGACGTACACCAGCGGCGCCGTCACATCGCCGTCACCGGAGTACGCATTGTACGTCGGCAATTGCTCGGCGCGCTGATCGGTGGTCGGATCTTCCTTCAGGATCGGCTCCTCGAGTTTTGCGCGGAATCGGGTGGGAGCGACGAGTTCCAGCACACGCACACGCGGCGTCGGGAAGAGCACATCGAACCGCTCGATCTTCGCGTCCCAGCCATACGACTCGAAGTGCGCGCGCAGCCACTCGGCGTTGTCCTTGCCATACGGCGATCCAAGGTGGTGCGGCCGCGCGGCGAGCCGGCGCATCGCCTCACGCATCCGTGAGGGTTCAGGGATGGCGCGGAACTTCGCTTCCCAGCCGCGCTGCACGCGTGCCGACTCGGCGGTGAACCCGCGCATTGGCGGATCGTCGAGGCGCGGCGCGGCGGCCAGGAGCAACGGAACCAGGGCGAAGAAGGGCGCGATGGACTTGGCGAGACGTGGCATCGTCTGGGAGAGGCGTGTGTTGTGGACGGAAAGCGAGTGCGGCGACGAACGGTCAGACCGGCCTTGCTCGATCCTCCAATCTGGGCTCGCGTCCAGGTGGCCGGCACTGTGGTCGCTTCGGTCGTCGGCGCGGCGGCCGACGTCGGTCGGCTGCTGGACGACGACACGCTGTACGAGCGGGGGGACGGTATTCGCTCTACCGGCGGCGGTGATTTGGATCCGACCACCTGCGGCGAGGCGCCACGCACTCGCTTCTGGCCGATATCGATCCGTCGCTGGAGATCACCGAGATCTGCTGGCGAAGTGGTCTTTTGAGGAGAGGCAGACCTTCCGCGGTCTGTGCCGATGAGTTCGTCTACTGAATGTCGCGCAGGGTGGGTCGACGAGGCAAGATCTGGGGTCGCAGTACCGTGGTGCGATCGAGCACAACGACGTCCCGAATAGCCGATTCTGTCGTGATCATCTCTCCCATGAGCAGACCATTACGCCACTAGCAGGCTTTCATCGCGCCACTCCAGTCATCTCCATCAGCGTGAAGTCGCTGCACCACCAGAGCTTCTGGCCCATCGGCCGAGGGCTGGGCGCGACCGCTGCAGCGCCTGATGGTCTGGTCGAGGCTGTGAAGATGGACGGCTACGGTGCGTTCGTCGTCGGTGTTTCAGTGGCGCTCGGAACTGTTGGAAAGGAGTGACCTGTACAGGCCACAGCTGTTCCCGGAGTTCGTCGAGGGCTCGCGCGACTGGCGGCAGGAGAAGGGGTGAGGTCGGGTCGGCGCTATGACGAGTTGACGTACAACCACCCGGCGCAGCGGGACGACGTTACTCCGGGTCTCGCGCTGGGCTTTCTCGAACGGTGAGTCCCAGTGCGTCGGCGCGCGGCTGGTTGCGCGGGTCGCGCCGATCTTTGTTGGCCGATGCGGTGCGCGAGTGCTGCATCTCGTATCCTAGTGTCGGCACTGCACGGAGATCAGACCCTGCAGCAATGACCGACCTGCCGAGAAATCGTGGCCCGGCGCACGTCGTGCGGCAGCGGCGGCGGTTCGGCCAGACGTTGTTGCGCGATAGCGTCGGCGTGTGGGGGATATCTCGGCAAGCAGGCTCGCGCCGCGCCCGAGCCGTCAGGGCGCGACGCGCGCTGTGATCGCGGTAGGCTGGGCAGCCTATCGCACGAAGGGTTCCGCGGGTCCATTCGTACCGAAGGCGTGCTATACTGGGCGAGCCAACGCGCGGTGTGTCGAGAGGAGCGCGAAGGATTGGCGGTTTGCAGTTGTGCCGGGGACGTGGGGGTCGAACGAGACGGTTGACCGAGGGCGGCTTTACACGGCTCGGAGCGGGAGAGGCTGGGCGGTACAATACTTTTTGGACGGCTCTTCACCCTGTAATCAGGTTGGACATCACCGCGTGAGTATCGTTCAGTGGCTGGTATTCGTACTCCTTCTTCTGGTGGCAGCGTCGTTCACGGCCGGTAGTATTCGCGGCCATTCGGCTGGCGATCCGCCAACTTACGGAATGGTCCACTCCACCATTCTCATCTGGGGGCTTCTTGCGTGGGCGATGCACTACGCCGCCTTCAACAAGCTGCACCTGCTGTGGCTCGCGCCACTGACTTTTTACCTCGCCTCATACCTGTCAGCGCAACTAGCACCTCGTGGGATCGCACAAGTGCGGGGCCTACAGTTTCTTGCGTTGGCGTTAACCGCGGTATGCGCGACGCTTACGGGGATTCTTTGATGGCTGTTACCCTCACATACTCGATTTTTGCGATCGTCGGACTTGCAGTGTTTGGTGCGAAGGGTATTGCTGGTGGCCTTGTCGTCGCTTTTCTCTTCATCATATTCTCAGGTATCACTACCGGGATCGTGAACGGAGGCGCGCTT
>JANNVN010000116.1:0-2890 GCA_031414435.1 Gemmatimonadaceae bacterium | reverse complement strand
TTGGGGGGGGCGCGCGGCCCTGATATGCCCCCCAATGCCCCCGCTGTAGTGATGGCGGGCGGCCTGGCCCTTGTGGCTGACCCGCCGCCGCTTCAGTTTCAGACAGCGGTCTACGCCGCGCCTTGCGCCGGCATCGGCAGCTGCGCCCGGGCGGCGAGGTATGCGCGCGCCTCGCGATATGTGTACCACACCTTCTTCTCGTAGTCGTACAGCTTGCACTGGTTGAAGACCATGCGCACCGTCGAGAAGCGCAGCTCGTACTCGTGCATGTACTGCCCGTACTCCTTCCGCAGCTCGAGGTAGGCGCGCTTCAGGCGGTAGAACGGGATGTGCGGTTCGACATGATGCGGCACATGGATCAGGATGTTGTGGATCAGCATCTCGCTGATGCGCGAACACCGCCACACGATGCTGCAGTACACCTGGCCGATCGTGTTGCTCCATTCCGGCCGATGGTCGAAGTACGGCACATCGGGGTGTGTGTGATTCAGGTAGACGAAGAACGCGATGAAGTAGTTGAAAACCACGAATGGCAGTGCGACCGCCGCAATCACGCCGACGACACCACCGGCCCACTTCCACGCCGCCACCGACATGGCAATCGCAAACACCAGCGTGATGATCTTGTGGACGTTGTAGCCGAGGCGCTCGCGCGACTTCTTGTCGGGCTGGTACATCACCATGCCGGGCCACCAGACCTTGTTGATGTAGTGCAATGCACAGCCCCACGGCGTCCGCTCGGCGCGGTAGACGAGTTTCGCGTACCACGGCGATTTCGCATACTCGGCCGGCGTCAACGGTCGCCAGATCCAGTCGATCGGCGTGAATGACGTAAAGCCATGGTGGATGCGGTTGTGCCCATGGCACCAGAGCCGGTACATGTTGAGCGAGGGGAGCATGAACATGGTGCCGAGGATCTCGGCAACCCAGTCGTTCTCGAAGAGAGCGCCGTGCGCGGCATCATGCGCCCAGACGAACATGAAGGCAACCGCGCAGCCGGCGCCGAGGCCGCAGAGCAGCCGGGCCCACCACGCATCGAGGGCGAACACGCCCCACATGAAGCCGAGGTAGAGCACGAGGTCGAAAGCGAATGCGCCAAAGGTCTGCAGGGCGGAACGCTTGAACGACGCCTCTGAGAGGGCCTTCCGGACCGTGGTGAGCTTGATGTCCTTCAGGCCCTGATAAAGCGACGACGCCGTCATGCAGTCTGAATCCTTGAGGCGGGAAAAACGGGAGCGAAACCCTGAATCTAATGCCTCGAACTTCTGGTGCCTTGCTCGCCGACACGGGCGCCTGGTGGCTACGCCCACCGTACCTGCACGTCTGGACCAGTCGATTGGAGACCAGCCGCCCACAGACCAGCCGCCGGCAAGCCAGACTGCCGGAGCAGACGGTCGAAGCAGCAGCTCTTCAGCGGTTCAGCTGAAAGATCCGATCCATCTCCACCCACTTCTGCCCGGGTGCAGCCCAGGGAAGCGCCTGCTGATAGCGCCACATCAGCGACTCCCACTCCGCCACCCGTGGATTGGCAGCATCGGCCATGGCCTTGCCGGATGGATCGAATCGCTCGTCGGTCTCCATGATCAGCGTCAGCCGATTGCCGGTGCGCCAGATCTCCATGTCGACGATCCCAGCCTCCCGAATGCTCATGGCGATCTCCGGCCAGATTTCCTCGTGCAGCCGGCAGTACTCAGTAATCAGTTCGGCATCGTCCTTGAGGTCCAGCGCAAGGCACCATCGGCGCATCATAGTGTTGCCCCCGTCGTGTGCCGATGGCCACGCAACGCAAAGTGCAGCACGACCAGATAGCAGGCGACGGGAATCCAGAACGCGGTCTGAATGCCCATCGCGTCGGACACCGCGCCCATCAGCGCGGGCACCAGCGCGCCACCGATGATGCTCATGACCACCAGCGATGAACCGAGTTTCGTGTCGTCTCCGATGCCATCGATGGCGAGGGCAAAAATCGTGGGAAACTGAATCGAGTGAAAGAGGCCGAGCAACACGACCATCCACACCGCCGCTGCGCCTGGCCCAGACGCAGCAATCGCCGCCGCACCGGCACCAAGCGTCGCGACAGCCGCCAGCATCTTCGGGGCCGGAACGCGGGTCATGAGCGCTGACCCAATCACCCGGCCGGCGAGAAATCCGGCCAGATGCCACTTCAGAAAGTCCGCCGCCGCACGCTCCGGTGTTCCCGGAATTGCCTGTTGGGCGAAGCGGATCACGAACGATGCAACACCGACCTGTGCGCCGACGTAACAGAACTGCGCCAGCACACCGCGCCGCAGATGTGCGTGTCGCCACGCGCTCGCGAGGCCGCGGCCCGTTCCGGTGCCGGGCTCACTCACCTCGGGGAGTTTCGAGAAGGCGATCATGACGGCGACGAGCACGAAGATTCCCGTGATCATGAGATACGGTCCCTTCACCGCCGCGGCTTCCGCGGCTCGCCAGCTTTCGATTGCGGCTGGTGGCATGCTCGCCAGATCGGCCGCCGAGTACTCCACGCCAGAAAGAATGAAACGTGCGCCGAGGACGGGGGTGACGAGCGCACCGAAGGCGTTGAATGCCTGTGCAGTGTTCAGGCGTCGCGCCGCACTGCCGCTTGGACCAAGCACCGTCACATACGGATTTGCCGCGACTTCGAGCACGCACTGTCCGCACGCCATCACGAACAGCGCCAAGAGGAAGAAGGGATACCAGCGTGACGTTGCGGCGGGCTGGAAGAGCACGGTGCCAAGTGCGCACAGGGCGAGGCCAACCAGAATGCCGCGACGGTAGCCAACCCGTCGCATCAGCCATCCGGCGGGCAGTGCCATCAGGAAATAGCCACCGAAAAACGCCGTCTGGATCAGCGACGACTGAAAGTCACTGAGGTCGAGCGCCTTCT